>NZ_PKFA01000069.1:0-31421 GCF_002919275.1 Thermocrispum sp.
CCCGCGCCGCCGCGAGCCGGCAGCGCCGAACCGTGGCCGTGACGCTGGCCTGCGCGATTCCGGCCCGCACCCGCGGCGGGAGCCGCCTGCCCGGCGCATGCAGGACAGCGGGCCGCACCCGCGTCCGGATCGGGCCGCCCCGGTGGGCAGGCCCCCGGTGCGTGGCAGGCGCACTCCGCCCCCGACCAGGCCGTGGGAGGCGGAGGGCGGGCCATCGGGTGTGCCGCCGCGTCGTCGGGTGCCACCCCCGTCGGCGGGTGGCCCGGCGCGCAAACCGCCACCGCGTGGCGAAGGTCCGGAACCACCTCGCCCGCGTCGGCAACCGCCTCCGCCGCGGAGCCGACGGTGGGATCCCGACGAGTCCGGCTGACGGAGCTGCGCAATGCCTGACGTTCTGCCCGAGGCGCTGATCGGGGCCTCGCTGGTGACCGCTGCGCTGCTGCTGATCCCGCTGGTGCGCGGGCGGCGGCCGGGCGGTGTGCTGTTCAGCCTGTTCGGGTTGATCGAGCTCGGCCTGTTGGTGCTGCTGGTCTGGAGCATCGTGCTGGTGGCGTCGACGGAACGGGACGTGGACACCGCGACGTTCGTCGGCTATCTGCTGGGTGCCGCGGCCGTGCTGCCGCTGGCCGTGCTGTGGGCGCGCAACGAGACCAGCCGCTGGGGCAACACGGTGCTGATCGTGGGGCTGCTGGTGATCCCCGTACTCATCGTGCGGCTGAATCAGATCTGGGACGCTGCCCATGGCTGACGATCTGGCCACCACCACCCGTTCCGGCCCCGGACGGCTGCTGGTCGCCGTGTACGCGATCTTCGCGATCGCCGCCACGGCGCGGTCCGGGGTGCAGATCGCCACCAGGTTCGAGCAGGCACCGCTGGCCTACCTGCTGTCCGCGTTCGCCGCGCTGGTGTACGTGCTGGCCACGGTGTGTTTGGCCAAGGGGAACGCCGTGTCCCGCCGCATCGCCTTCGCCGCGTGCAGCGTCGAGCTCGCCGGTGTGCTGAGCATCGGCGCGCTCAGCCTGCTGCGCCCGGAATGGTTCCCCGACGCCACGGTCTGGTCGGTGTTCGGCCAGGGCTACCTGTTCATTCCGGTGGTCCTGCCGCTGCTCGGGCTGTACTGGCTGCGGCGCACGGCGCGGTGAACTGACGTGCCGCACCGGTTCGGCTGCACCATCCGGCTACCGGACGGGGTCCTCGAGCCGGCACGCGGGCTCCGGCCGCTGACGGGACCACGCGGTCAGCGCACCTGCGACCGCTGCTTGGCGTCGCGCAGCTCCCTGGGCAGTGCGAACGAGATCTTCTCGCTGGCGGTGGTGATCTCCTCGACGTCGCGCCAGCCGCGCTCGGACAGCCAGTCCAGCAGCTCCAGCACCAGCACGTCCGGAACGGACGCGCCACTGGTCACGCCGATCGTCTCGACGCCGTCCAGCCACTTCTCGTCGACCTCGTCGGCGTAGTCGATCAGATACGCGTCCTTGGCCCCGGCCTGCAGCGCGACCTCCACCAGGCGGTTGGAGTTCGACGAGTTCTTCGACCCGACGACCAGCACCAGGTCGCACTCGGGGGCCATGGCCTTGACCGCGGTCTGCCGGTTCGACGTGGCGTAGCAGATGTCGTCCGACGGCGGGTCCGCCAGCTTGGGGAAGCGCTTGCGCAGCTGTTCGACCCGCTCCATCGTCTCGTCCACCGACAGCGTTGTCTGGGACAGCCACACCACCTTCTCCGGGTTGCGCACGGTGACCTTGTCGACGTCGTCGGCGGTGTCGACCAGCTGGACCCGGTGCGGCGCCTCCCCCGCGGTGCCCTCGACCTCCTCGTGGCCCTCGTGGCCGATCAGCAGGATGTCGTAGTCCTCGCGGTCGAAGCGGTTGACCTCTTTGTGCACCTTGGTGACAAGCGGGCAGGTGGCGTCGATGGTACGGAGGTTGCGGGCGGCCGCCTCGGCGCGCACGGCAGGCGAGACACCGTGCGCGGAGAACACCACGAGCGCCCCTTCCGGGACCTCGGACAGCTCCTCGACGAAGATGACGCCGCGCTTGCGGAGGGTGTCGACGACGTGCCGGTTGTGCACGATCTCCTTGCGGACGTACACCGGCGGCCCGTACTTCTCCAGGGCCTTCTCCACGGTGACGACCGCCCGGTCGACCCCCGCGCAGTAGCCGCGCGGCTTGGCCAGCAACACCCGCTTGCCCGTACTCATGCCCCCTACCCTACGGGCATCCACCCGGGTGAAGCTTCCGCAGGTGAGCCGTGGCACCGTCATGGTGCTGTCCACGTGCAACCGGACCGAGGAAGCCTCCGCAGGTGAGCCGTGGCACCCCTGGCGGCCACGAGCCCGCCACGGACACCTTCGTCCTTCGTCATCGCGTGGCCAGGGCATCGCGCCCGGCCACAGCCCGCACTGCTCCATGCGCATGACCAGCGGTGCGGTGTCGGCCCTCCGCCGGCTTGGGGCGGGGCAGTTCTCCACAGGGGTGGACTCATCCACAGTTCCGTCACCTCAGGGTTGGGTCCGCCACTCAGGTGAGAGAGACTGGGCGCATGAAGCCACTTCCCCTGCCGGTACGGGTCGCGGCCGGGTTGTTCGTCACCGCCCGCGAGCGCGCCAAGGATCTGCCCCGTCAGCTGATCGGCTTGCCGATCACCGTGGTCAGCCACGTGCTGCAGACGTCCATGCGCGTCCAGCAGCACATCACCGAGCTGGCGTTGAAGGGCGACGAGGCGCTGTCCGCGCTCCGGCCGGTGGAGGAAACCCCGAGCTGGGCGACGTTCGACGAGGACCTGGAGGAGACCGCCGAGGAATTCGCGAGCGTGGTCTCCGTCCCGGCGCCGCGGGCGGAGCGCAATGGCTCCGGCTCCGCGGCCAGCGCCCGCACCAGCCTGTTCGACCGCGCGGCCGCAAGCGAGCGGACGGCCGTCGAGGACAGCGAGGAGTCTCCGTGGGAGGCGGAAGCGCGCGAGGTGGCCGCCCGCGACGCCGACCCGAACGACGACCCGGAGCAGGGCGACGGCCCGCGGGCGCCGAGCTGGCTGCCGAACTACGACCAGCTGTCCCTGGCGCAGCTGCGCGCCAGGTTGCGCACGTTCGACGTCACGCAGCTGTCCGAACTGCTGGCCTACGAAAAGGCCAGCTCGAACCGGCCGTCCTACGCCGGGATGCTGCAGCGGCGGATCGAACGGTTGACCGGAGGTGACTCCGCGCCGTGACGGCCGAGCCCGCGCAGGTGGATCGCGAGCGCCCGACGCCGGAGCGGCCGTGGCCGGTACGCACCGTCGCGCGCAAGATCGCCGACTGGATCCACCGGCTCGGGCACGTGTGGATGGAAGGCCAGATCACTCAGATCACCGCGCGGCCGGGCACCAGGACCGCGTTCCTGACCCTGCGTGACCCGGCCGCGGACGTCTCGCTGACGGTGACCTGCCCGGTCGGGCTGCTCGACGAGGTGCAGCCGCCGCTGCGGGACGGCGCGCGCATCGTGGTGCAGGCGCGCCCCAACTTCTTCGTCAACCGGGGCACCATCAGCATGCGGGCGACCGAGATCCGCACGGTCGGCATCGGCGAACTGCTGGCCCGCATCGAGCGGCTGCGCCGGCTGCTGGCCGCCGAGGGCCTGTTCGCCCCCGAACGCAAGCGCCCGCTGCCGTTCCTGCCCAAAGGCGTCGGGCTCATCACCGGCCGGGCGTCCGCCGCGGAACGGGACGTGCTGGCGAACGCACACGCCCGCTGGCCTGCGGTCCGGTTCACCGTCTACAACACCGCGGTCCAAGGGCCCATGGCCGTCCCGCAGATCGTCCGTGCCTTGCAGGAATTGGACGCCGACCCCGATGTCGACGTCATCGTCATCGCTCGTGGCGGCGGCAGCGTGGAGGATCTGCTGCCGTTCTCCGACGAACGCCTGTGCCGCGAGGTGGCGCGCACCCGCAAGCCGGTCGTGTCGGCCATCGGCCACGAGCCGGATTCCCCGTTGCTCGACCTGGTTGCCGACGTGCGCTGCTCGACGCCGACCGATGCGGGCAAGCGCATCGTGCCGGACGTCGCGGTGGAGGCGGAGCGCGTCGCCGAACTGCGTCAGCGGTGCCGCCGCGCCCTCCGCGGCTGGGTGGAGACCCAGTGCGAGTGGCTTGCGCAGATCCGCAGCCGCCCGGTGCTGGCCGATCCGTACGGCCCGCTGGATCGCCGCGCCGACGAGATACGGCTGGCCCGGGAGCGCGTCCGCCGTGCCGTGCTGACCGCGCTGTCCGCCGAACAGGCGAAGCTGGCCACCGCACGCGGCCGGCTCGCGGCGCTGGGACCGGCGGCGACGATGGCGCGTGGTTACGCCGTGGTGCAGGTGCGCCGGCCGGACGGATCGCTGACCGTGCTGCGCTCGGTGGAGGATGCCGCCGTCGGCGCCGAACTGCGCGTGCGGCTGGCCGACGGCGCGGTCCACGCGGTTGTCGACACCGTCACGCCCGATACCGGTGACAGCGAATCGTCTGCCAGGATCGAACCATGAGCGGCGAATCCAACGGCTATTCCGCGCTCGGCTACGAGCAGGCTCGCGACCAGCTCCTCGAGGTGGTGCGCGAGCTGGAAGCGGGTGGCCTGTCGCTGGAAGAGTCCCTCGAGCTGTGGGAGAAGGGCGAAGAACTCGCCCGGGTGTGCGAGCGGCACCTGGAAGGCGCCCGCAAACGCATCGACGACAAGCTGGCTTCCGTCGGCGAGGACCCCGACAAACCCGGCGAGGGCGAGTAACGCCGCACGACAGCCGACCAGACCTCGGCGATTCGCGAGTATCCACGAGCGTCACGACGGGAGGACACCATGAGCGCGACCGACCCGGCTCCGCAGACCTCGAGCCCCACCGCAGACCGGTCCGGCGCCCGCCGGGGCGAGGCCCCGGACCGCAACCTGGCCATGGAACTGGTCCGGGTCACCGAGGCAGCCGCCATGGCGGCCGGCCGTTGGGTCGGCCGCGGTGACAAGGAAGGCGGGGACCAAGCGGCGGTCGACGCCATGCGCCAGCTGATCAGCACCGTGTCCATGCGCGGCGTGGTGGTGATCGGCGAAGGCGAGAAGGACGAGGCCCCGATGCTGTACAACGGCGAGCTGGTCGGCAACGGCGACGGGCCGGAGTGCGACGTCGCGGTCGACCCGATCGACGGCACCACCCTGATGAGCAAGGGCATGCCGAACGCGCTCGCCGTGCTGGCGGTGGCCGAGCGCGGCGCGATGTTCGACCCGTCCGCGGTGTTCTACATGGAGAAGCTGGCCGTCGGCCCGGAAGCGGCGGACGTCGTCGACATCACCGCGCCGGTCGCGGAGAACATCCGGCGCGTGGCGAAAGCCAAGAACACCGACGTCAGCGACGTGACGGTGTGCATTCTCGACCGGCCACGGCACGCCAAGCTGGTGGAGGAGGTGCGCCAGGCGGGCGCTCGGATCCGGTTCATCACCGACGGCGACGTGGCCGGGGCGATCGCGACGGCGCGGCCCACCACCGGTGTGGACATGCTGGTGGGGATCGGCGGCACCCCGGAGGGCATCATCGCCGCGGCGGCGATGAAGTGCATGGGCGGCGCATTGCAGGGCCGGTTGTGGCCGAAGGACGACGCCGAGCGGGAGAAGGCGATCGCCGCGGGCCACGACCTCGACCGGGTGCTCACCACCGACGACCTGGTCAGCGGCGAGAACGTGTTCTTCTGCGCCACCGGCGTCACCGACGGCGACCTGCTTCGTGGCGTGCACTACCGGTCCGGCGGAGCGACGACGCACTCGATCGTGATGCGGTCGAAGTCGGGCACGGTGCGCATGATCGAGGGCTACCACCGGCTGACCAAGCTGCGCGCCTACTCCTCGGTCGACTTCGACCGGAAGGGCGACGAGCGGGCTGTGCCGCCACTGCCGTAGCCCGCCCTCCCAGCAGGCGGCGGGCACGCCGGCATTGCTGCCGGGGCTCCGGTGAGCACCGCGCCGCCCTCCCAGCAGGCGGCGGGCACGCGATCCGCTCCTCGAGCACGGCCCGGCCGCTCACTCGGTCCACCACGGCCCCGGCGATCCGACCCGGACGTCGGGGCTTTCCCATGCGCGAACGCCGCACAGGTCATCGAGAACATGGTTCACGACTTTTCGCGACCAAACGTAAACAGTTGACGGATCCCTACTTTCGCGGGTGTCACACGTTCGGTCATGACCCCTACCTTCCGTCACCAATGCACTCCGTCGGCGGATGCCGGCGACGACGGAAGGAGGAAGAGAACATGCGGAAACGTTCTCTGGTGGTGGGACTCCTGGCGGCGGCAGCCACGGCTGTGAGTGGTGTGGCGGCAACCGGCGCCCTCGCCGCACCCGCAGACACCAAGGACGACGTCCAGCCCTACATCGTCGGCGGGCACGACGCCACCGAGGAATACTCGTTCATCGTTTCGCTGCAGCAGGGCGGCAGGCATTTCTGCGGCGGGTCGCTGGTCGCGGCCGAATGGGTGGTCACCGCTGCGCACTGCGTGGAAGGCACCAGCCCGTCGTCCATCCAGCTGCGCATCGGCAGCAACGACCGCACCTCCGGCGGCGAAGTGGCGCGGGCTGCCTCCATCACCATCCACCCGGACTACGACATCGCGAACGACATCGCGGTCATCAAGCTCGCCGCGCCGGTGCAGGCCACGCCGATCGCGCTGGGCACCTCGGCCGACGTCGGCACCACGTCACGCATCCTCGGCTGGGGCCAGACCACGCCGTTCCCCGGCGCCGACAACGGCGCGGACTACCTGCAGGAACTGGACGTGTCGGTGGTCGACCCGAGCGGATGCAGGGGCGGCTACATCGACCCGGCGACCGAGCTGTGCACCGACAACCCCGGCGGTGACTCGGGCGCGTGCTACGGCGACTCCGGCGGCCCGCAGATCGCCAAGGAAGGCGGCAACTGGGTGCTGATCGGCGCCACCAGCCGCTCCGGCGGCAGCTCCACGTGCGCGATCGAACCGTCGATCTACACCAGCACCGTCGCGCACGCCGACTGGATCAACGACGTCACCGGAGGCGCGGTCAGCGCAGCGAGCTGATTCTCGCGCAGCACCAGCGAGGGGTCCGCCGGGTCACCGGTGGACCCTTCTTCACGCGCACGCGATTGGTGCAGACGCGTCAGGCATCGCAAGGTTGCGTAAGAAGGCAAGAAATCACAGCACAACAATCCATCGGGCGATTCTCGCCATTGCCCTACTTTCGCCGGTGCTTTTCCTCCGACCCCGCACTTACCTTCCGTGCCCGAGCGCTCAGGTGCGCTCGCGTACCAAGGAGGGAGAAGCACCGCATGACGAAACGATTGCTGCGGGCAGGACTGGCGGCTGCGACAGTCGCGGTGCTCAGCAGCCTGATGGCGCCGATTGCTTTCGCGGACGGCAACTCCGACGTCAGACCGTTCATCCTCGGCGGGCATGACGCCACCGAGGATTACCCGTTCGCCGTCTCGATTCAGTACTCCGGCGATCACTTCTGCGGTGGCTCCCTGGTCGCTCCGGAGTGGGTGCTGACCGCCGCACACTGCGTCGCCGACGTCCAGCCCGCCCAGCTCACGTTGCGCGTCGGCAGTATCGACCGCACGTCAGGCGGTGAAGAGGCGCGGGCCGACACGATCGTCGTCCACCCGGGCTGGCACGACGGCTCCGACGACATCGCGCTGGTCAAGCTGGCGAAGCCGGTGACAGCCGAGCCGATCACGCTGGGCACCTCGGCCGACGTCGGCACCGACGGGCGCGTCCTCGGCTGGGGCCGGACCACGAACGATCCCGACGACTACGGTCCCGACATCCTGCAGGAGCTGGACGTGACCGTGATCGAGCCGCACGAGTGCCGGGACGCGTCGATCAGCCCGGACGACGAGCTGTGCGTCGCCGGGCCGACGGCCGGCTCCGGTCCCTGCTTCGGCGACTCCGGCACCGGAATGATCACCAAGGAAGGCAATGCCTGGGTGCTGGTAGGGGTCGCCAGCCGCTTGGGCGGGGACGCCGACGGGTGCGGGAAAACCCCAACGATCTACACCTTCGCACCTGCCCACAGCGAATGGATCGCGAACGCCACCGACGGTGCCGTGAGCGGACGGCCCTGACCGCGTCGAACGGGCGAAGCCTTGCGACGCCGGACAGCACGCCGAGCACCCAGCCGCCCCAACACCTCGACAAGCGAAACCCCGCGCTGGTCCTCGGCCGTGCTCACCCTCGCAGCACATTGCTGCAAATGCCGACGAGCGGAGGAAAGCCGACCCGGGAGGAAACCCGGCCCATTGTCCGTGAATGCAAAACCGTTGGCCTCCGGGGAAACGGCAGGCCGCGCCCCTACTTTCGCAGGTGTCGTTGCGGAGCGGGCCGCACTTACCTTCCGCTTGTCAGAGCTGTCGGCCGAGCCGGCGCCCTACGGAAGGAGAAATCACCGCATGCGGAAACGTTCTCTGGTCACCGGTCTGGTCGCGGCGGTGGCCACCGCGGTGAGCTGGCTGACGGCGCCGAGCGCTTCCGCAGACACCGCAGCCGACGTCAAGCCGTTGATCGTCGGCGGGACACAGGCCACCGAGGAATACTCGTTCGTCGCCTCGCTGCAGTACTCGGGCAAGCACTTCTGCGGCGGGTCGGTCATCGCCCCGGAGTGGGTGCTGACCGCCGCGCACTGCGTCGACGGATTCCGGCCCGCTCAGATCAGGCTGCGCATCGGCAGCAACGACCGCACCTCCGGCGGCGAGCTGGTGCAGCCGGACCGCTTCGTCGTCCATCCCGGCTGGCTGGGCACCAGCAACGACATCGCACTGATCAAGCTGGCCGAACCCCTGCAGGCCGAGCCCGTCTCGCTGGGCTCGGTGACCGAGGTCGGCACGGCCGGCCGGCTGCTCGGCTGGGGGCAGATCACGCCGCAGCAGGGCGCTGACGCGGGTTCCGACCTGCTGAAGGAGCTGGACGTCACCCTGGTCGGGCCGAACAACTGCCGCGCCGGCCTGATCGACCCGAAGACCGAGCTGTGCGTCGGCAGCACCACCGCGGCTTCCGGCCCCTGTTTCGGCGACTCCGGTGGTCCGATGATCACCAAGGAGGGTGGCGCCTGGCGGCTCATCGGCGTCACCAGCCGTCTCGGTGGGAGAAGCGTGCGGTGCGCGGACGACCCGTCCATCTACACCAACGCCGCAGCCTTCTCCGCTTGGATCGCCAAGTCGACCGGCGGAGCCGTCAAGACCACGCACTGATATCTCCCTCCCGGTGAGCGAAGGGCCCACGACCTCGTGGGCCCTTCGTTGTGCGCTCGGCGGGACAGCTGGGGCGGCGGGCAGCCGCGGCCGCGCGGCACGCAAGCCGTGGCAACTGCCGTGACCACGGGCGATGCCAGGACAAGCCACCCACGGCGATACCGGGACAAGCCGCCCACGGCGATACCAGGGCGACCAGCGACTCGGGCGGCCCACAGATCAGCAAGGAGAACGGCACCTGAGTGCTGATCGGAGCCACCAACCGCGGCCCGTTCGGGTGCGGCACAAGGCCGTCGGTGGACGCCAACGTGGTGGCGGACGCGGAGTGGGTCAGCCAGACCACCGGGGGCGCGGTAGAAGCCTCGTGACAGTCACGCGGTGAACCCGTCTCCACACTCGCCAAGCGGCCCGCCCGGGCGGGCCCGCATCGTCACTTGTCCGTCACATGTCAGAGGAATGCCCCGGGAACAGGTGCGCGTGCGGGTCCAGGGTCACCGCGATGTTGTTCACCGCCGTTGCGGCTTCTCCGAACCCGGTCGCGATCAACTTGACCTTCCCCGGATAGGTCGCCACGTCACCCGCCGCGAACACGTTCGGCCGCGTGGTCGCCATCCGGGTGTCCACGACGATCTGCCGTCGCTCGATCTCCAAGCCCCACTGCTCGATCGGGCCCAAATCGGCCGTGAAGCCCAGCGCGGCGACGACCGTGTCCGCCGGCATGCGGACCGGATCGGCGCCCTTCCGCGTGATCTCCACCTCGCGTACCCGATCGTCGCCGAACATCGCTGTCACCTCGGCGTCGGTGATGATCGGGATGCCCAGCTCCCGGGCTCGCGCCACCACCGACTCCGCGGCACGGAACCGGGCGCGGCGGTGCACCAGCGTCACGCTGGCCGCGATCGGATGCAACGCCAGCGCCCAGTCGAAAGCGGAGTCTCCCCCGCCGACCACGATGACGTGCTTGCCGCTGTGTTCCTGCAGCGACGGCACGAAATGCACCACCCCGCGCCCCATCCACTCCTGCCCGGCGGGCAGCGGGCGTGGGGTGAACTCCCCGATGCCCGCGGTGATCAACACCGCCCTGGTGCGCACCGGGTCCCCACCCTCGATGCCGACCTCGAGCTTGTCGCCGGCTTCGGTCAGCGTGGTCGCCTTGCAGCCCAGCAGGTAGTGCGGGTCGGCCTGCTCGGCCTGCTTGACCAGTGCCGCCACCAGGTCCCGGCCCAGCACCGCGGGAAATCCGGCCACGTCGTAGATCTGCTTCTCCGGGTACATCGCGGTGATCTGCCCGCCCGGCTCGGGCAGCGAGTCGACCACGGCACAGCTCAGCCCGCGGAACCCGGCGTAGTAGGCGGCGAACAAGCCGGTGGGCCCGGCGCCGACGATGAGCAGATCGACTTCGAGGCGGCTCATACCGGAAGGTTATCCCGGTCACACCGGTCGTGCGGTTCTTCGCGCGCGCCGCTCGGCAGACGAGACGTAACTCGCGATGAGTGGCCGCGCCGCGCGCGCCGGGCCAGACTCGAGGCATGGTCGACAACACTGGCGCACCGGACGGCTACCGCATCGAACGCGACACGATGGGCGAAGTGCGCGTGCCCGCCAATGCCCTCTACCGGGCGCAGACCCAGCGGGCGGTGGAGAACTTCCCCATCTCCGGACGTGGCCTGGAGCGATCCCAGATCAGGGCGCTCGGGTTGCTGAAAGCCGCCTGTGCCCGGGTCAACGGCCGGTTCGGTGTGCTCGACGACGAGCTGGCCAAGGCCATCGCCGACGCCGCCGACGAAGTCGCCGAGGGCAAGCACGACGAGCACTTCCCCATCGACGTGTTCCAGACCGGCTCAGGGACCTCGTCGAACATGAACGCCAACGAGGTCATCGCGACCCTGGCGAGCAGGCGGCTCGGCCGGGACGTGCACCCCAACGACCACGTCAACGCGTCGCAGTCGTCCAACGACACGTTCCCCACCACGCTGCACCTGGCCGCCACCGAAGCGGTCGTGCGCGACGTCATCCCGGCTCTGTCGTACCTGGCGGAGACCATCGAAGGCCGGGCCGCGGAGTGGGGCGACCTGGTGAAGTCCGGCCGGACGCACCTGATGGACGCGGTGCCGATCACCTTCCAGCAGGAAGCCGGCGCCTGGGCCGCCCAGCTGCGGTTCTCGGTCGAGCGACTGGAGGCGTCGGTGCCCCGGCTGGGCGAGCTGGCCATCGGCGGCACGGCTGTCGGCTCCGGCCTGAACGCGCCACCCGGATTCGGCGCCGCCGTGGCCGAGGAGCTGGCCAGGGTGACCGGGCTGCCGGTGACCGAGGCGCGCAACCACTTCGAAGCGCAGGCGTCGCAGGACTCCGTGGTGGAGGCGTCCGGTCAGCTGCGTGCCGCCGCGGTGGCGCTGCACAAGATCGCCAACGACGTGCGCTGGCTCGGTTCCGGCCCGCGTGCGGGCCTGGCCGAGCTGGCGCTGCCCGACCTGCAGCCGGGGTCGTCGATCATGCCCGGCAAGGTCAACCCGGTCATCTGCGAGGCCACGTTGCAGGTGGTCGCCCAGGTCGTCGGCAACGACGCGGCCGTGGCGTTCGCCGGGGCGCAAGGCAACTTCCAGCTCAACGTGAACCTGCCGGTGATCGCCAGGAACGTGCTGGAGTCGGCACGGCTGCTGTCCGCGGTGTCCCGGCTGCTCGCCGACAAGGTCTTCGCCGGCCTGCAGGTCAACGCCGAGCGCGCCCGGGCCTACGCGGAGGGCTCGCCGTCCATCGTCACCCCGCTGAACCGCTACCTCGGCTACGAGGAAGCCGCCGCGATCGCCAAGCAGGCGCTGGCCGAGAACAAGAGCATCCGCGATGTGGTGGTCGAGCGCGGCCATGTGGCCAACGGCAAGATCACCGAGGAACAGCTGGACGAAGCACTCGACGTGCTGCGGATGGCCCGCGGCAACGCAGGCTAGCCGCGGAGCGCAACGACCCGGCAGGCCGGTACCCCGGGCATGGCGTGCTGATCGATCAGCGACCGCGGGTCCCACCGCGGCTCGAGCCCCGCCGCGGCGGCCATCCGCGGGCGTTCACTCGACCCACGAGTACCGCACCGCCACCGAGTCCCGGTGGGGCGGAACGCGGATGGTCGTGGCACTCGCAGCCGGGGACTGCCGAGTAGGCGGCCGGACACGGCCGAGCGGACAGTCGGAAGTAAGCCGTGAGCCGGGCTGCGGCCGATGGGCTGCCGCACCGAACCACCCCACACGAACTCGCCAGAACCACCGACTCACAAACCACGAGCGCAACCAGCCGCGACAGCCCTGGAGCGGCACCGGACCGGGCACGTCGGCTGGGCGACCGCTCCCGGCTGACGCCGCCGGGCATCCGCAACCAGCGAATTCGTCGTGGTCCGGCGGCATGATGGACACATGCTGCTGACCACCGTCGTCGCGGCCTCCGAAGCCGTCGCCGCCACTCGTTCGCGCAAAGCGAAGGTCGCCGAGCTGGCCGCGCTGCTGCGCCAGGCCGGGCCGGGCGAGCGCGCGGCGGTGGTCGCGTTCTTGTCCGGCCAGCTCACCCAGGGCAGGCTGGGCGTCGGCTGGCGCACCCTGTCCGCGCTGGAGGCCGAACCGACCGCCGAGCCGCAGCTGACCGTCACCGAGGTCGATCAGGCACTGACCGCGATCGCCGAGACCCCGCCGGGCCCCGGCTCCACCACCGCACGGCTGACCGTGCTGCAGCAGCTCTTCCGTCGGGCGACCGAGGCCGAGCAGCGGTTCCTGGTGCAGCTGATCCTGGGCGAACTGCGCCAGGGCGCGCTGGAGGGGGTGATGCTGGACGGCATCGCGGCCGCTTCGGGCGCGCCCGCCGAGTCGGTACGCCGAGCGTTCATGCTCAGCGGCCGCCTGCCGGAGACCGCGGCGGCGGCCCTCTCGGGTGATCCGGCCGCGCTGGATTCGTTCCGGTTGGAGCTGGGCCGCCCGGTGCGGCCGATGCTGGCATCCCCGGCCGGGTCGCTGTCCGAGGCGATGGAGGTCCACGACCGCTCCGTGGTGGAGTACAAGCTGGACGGTGCCCGGATCCAGGTGCACAAGTACGACGGGCGGGTGCGGATCTGGACCCGCACGCTGCGGGAGATCACCCCGCACGTCGGCGAGCTGGCCGAGCTGGTGCGCGCGTTGCCGTGCCGTTCGGTCGTGCTCGACGGCGAGACGCTTGCACTGACCGACGACGGCCGTCCGCGCCCCTTCCAGGAGACACAGGCACGGTTCGGTGCCACCAGCGAGGAGCAAGTGCGTGCCCTGCTGCTGCGGCCGTACTTCTTCGACTGCCTGCACGTGGACGGCGTGGACCTGCTGGATGCACCGCTGCACGAGCGGCGGGAAGCGCTGCACTCGGTCGCCGGCGAGCACGTGATCCCGGGCGAGGTCGGGCCGGACGATCCGGACCAGGTGCTCTCGTCGGCGTTGACCGACGGGCACGAGGGCGTGGTGGTGAAGAACCTCGACTCCGCCTATGCCGCGGGCAGACGCGGCAAGGCGTGGCTGAAGGTCAAGCCGGTGCACACGCTGGACCTGGTGGTGCTGGGCGCCGAGTGGGGGCACGGACGGCGCACCGGCTACCTGTCGAACCTGCACCTGGGCGCGCGGGATCCGGACGGCGGACCGCCGATCATGGTCGGCAAGACGTTCAAGGGACTCACGGACGAGCTGCTGCGCTGGCAGACCGAGGTGTTCCCGCGGTACGCGGTGGAGTCGACGGACTGGCTGGTGCGGATGCGACCCGCGCTGGTCGTGGAGATCGCGCTGGACGGAGTGCAGCGGTCGAGCAGGTACCCGGGCGGGGTCGCGTTGCGGTTCGCGCGGGTGGTCCGCTACCGCCCGGACAAGACCCCCGCCGAGGCCGACACCATCGACACTGTTCGCGCAATGCTGCGCTGACCCGTAGCGTGGTCTCGTGCAGTACCTCAACGGGCGTGAACCACAGTACGACCTGACTTACGACGACGCATTCCTGGTGCCGACGGCCTCGTCGGTGGAGTCGCGCTTCGACGTCGACCTGGCCACCGTCGACGGCACCGGCACCACGATCCCGATCGTGGTGGCCAACATGACCGCGGTGGCTGGGCGCCGCATGGCCGAGACGGTGGCCAGGCGCGGTGGCCTGGTGGTGTTGCCACAGGACGTCGACCCGCACGCGGTCGCCGACATCGTGTCCTGGGTCAAGCAGCGCGACACCACGTGGGACACCCCACTGACCCTGGCCCCGGACGACGCCGTGGTGGACGCGGTCAACCTCATGGGCAAGCGCGCGCACGGAGCGGTCGTGGTGGTGGATGCTGACGGCCGCCCGACGGGCATCGTGCCGGAGCGGGCGTGCTCCGGGGTGGACCGGTTCACCCGGCTCGGAGACATCGCGCAGCAAGCGCAGGTGCAGCTGCCGATGACGACACCGGCCCGTGAGGTGTTCGACGAGCTGCATGCGCACGGCGAACAGCTCGCCCTCGGGTTGGACGACGACGGACGCCTGGCCGGGGTGCTCACCCGGGTCGGGGCGCTGCGCGCGTCTATCTACCGTCCCGCGGTGGATGCGGCCGGGCGCTTGCGCGTCGCGGCGGCGATCGGAGTGAACGGCGATGTCGCGGCGAAGGCCAAGGCCCTGCTCGACGCCGAGATCGACGTGCTCGTCGTGGACACCGCGCACGGCCACCAGGAGAAGATGATCAAAGCGCTGCGCGCCGTGCGATCGCTCGACCCGCAGGTTCCTGTCGTGGCAGGCAATGTGGTGACCGCGGAAGGCACCCGAGACTTGATCGAGGCCGGAGCCGACATCGTCAAAGTCGGCGTCGGACCCGGTGCGATGTGCACGACGCGGATGGCGACCGGTGTGGGCAGGCCGCAGTTCTCCGCCGTGGTGGAGACCGCCGCGGCCGCGCGGGCGCTAGGCAAGCACGTATGGGCCGACGGCGGCATCCGGCACCCGCGGGACGTCGCGTTGGCGCTCGCAGCGGGCGCCTCCGCGGTGATGATCGGCTCGTGGTTCGCCGGCACCTACGAATCCCCCGGCGACCTGCACTACGACGAGCACGGGCGGCCGTACAAGGAGTCGTTCGGCATGGCGTCCAAGCGCGCGGTGGAGGCCCGCACCCGCTCCGAAAACCCCTACGAGAAGGCCCGCAAGGCGCTGTTCGAGGAAGGCATCTCGTCGTCGCGGATGGCGCTGGACCCGGCCCGGCCGAGCGTGGAGGACCTGCTGGACGCGATCTGCGCGGGCGTGCGGTCGGCGTGCACCTACACCGGTGCGGCGAACCTGGAGGAGTTCCACCGGCGGGCGGTCGTCGGCGTGCAGTCCGCCGCCGGGTTCAACGAGGGGCGGCCGCTGCCCAGCGGCTGGTGACGTCCCGCGCCCGCAGCGTGAGCGCCACGCCATGCCCGGGGCCGGCAGCCGGATGTGCCACCGGACCCCGGGCAGGCGCCCGGCTTGGCGATCACATGCCGTAGTCCTCCAGCATCTCGGTGACCAGTGCGGCGATCGGCGAACGCTCCGAGCGGGTCAGCGTGATGTGCGCGAACAGCGGATGTCCCTTGAGCTTTTCGATGACCGCGGACACCCCGTCGTAGCGGCCGACGCGCAAGTTGTCCCGCTGGGCGACGTCGTGGGTGAGCACCACCCGTGACCCGCTGCCCAGCCGCGACAGCACGGTCAGGAGCACGTTGCGCTCCAGCGACTGCGCTTCGTCGACGATGACGAACGAGTCGTGCAGCGAACGCCCCCGGATGTGGGTGAGCGGCAGGACCTCGAGCATTTCCCGGTCGAGGACCTCGTCCAGCACGTCCTGCGAGATCAGCGCACCGAGCGTGTCGAACACCGCCTGCGCCCACGGCTGCATCTTCTCGTTCTCGGTGCCGGGCAGATAGCCGAGGTCCTGGCCGCCGACGGCGTACACCGGGCGGAACACCACGACCTTGCGGTGTTGCCTGCGTTCCATCACCGCTTCCAGGCCGGCGCACAGCGCCAACGCGGACTTGCCGGTGCCCGCCCGGCCGCCCAGCGACACGATGCCCACGTCCGGGTCGAGCAGCAGGTCGAGCGCGATGCGCTGCTCGGCGGACCGGCCGTGCAACCCGAACGCCTCCCGGTCGCCGCGGACCAGCTGCACCCGCTTGTCCTCGGTGATCCGGCCCAAGGCCGACGACGAGCCGGACAGCAGCCGCAGCCCGGTGTGGCACGGCAGGTCACCGAGGCCGGTGAGCCCGAAGTCGGCCGGATCGACCACGCCGTTCTTGTAAAGGGCGTCCAACGACTCCTGCGGGACTTCCACGTCCTGCATGCCCGTCCAGCCGGACGGCACCACATCGTGGGCCCGGTACTCGTCGGCGCGCAGGCCGACCGCGCCTGCCTTCACCCGCAGCGGGATGTCCTTGGTCACCAGCGTGACGTGCTCCCGCTCCGCGCTCAGGTTCAACGCGCAGGCCAGGATCCGATGGTCGTTGGAGTCGGTGCGGAAGCCGGCAGGCAGCACCCCGGGGTCGGAGTGGTTCAGCTCCACCTGGACCGTACCGCCGTCCTCGCCGATCGGCACCGGGGCATCGAGCCTGCCGTGCTGCCTGCGCAGGTCGTCCAGCAAGCGCAGTGCTTCACGGGCGAACCACCCGAGCTCGGGGTGGTGCCGCTTGCCCTCCAGTTCGCTGACGACCACCAACGGGAGCACGACCGCGTGCTCGGCGAACCGGGTCAGCGCCCACGGGTCGGACAGCAGCACCGACGTGTCCAGCACGAATGTCCGGCGAGCTGATGTCGGGGGCGCGGCGTCCGGGGAATGCCCGATCCGGGCGGCACTGGCGCCGGATAGCGGAACCTCCGTCGCGGCCTTGCGGGACGAACGCTGCACAGTCACGGCTTCTCCCTCGAGGGCGCGGCACCCGCGCCCTGCTGTCGCGCGTCGGCCGGGCACCCCGCCGTCCGTGGCCACCCGCCGCCCGAGTCAGGCGGCGTCAGCACGAAGGCCGGGTGCCGGCCCTCGCGTGAGTCGGGTGAGCGATCGAACCGCTCGGCTGACTGTAGTCACGTCCCAGGGCCTCCCGGGACGACCCGTGCCTTCGTCCGGGCCGTCACTGGCAAGCTACCGCGCCGTACCGACAACGCGCAGGCTGCCACACAGGTGATTCACCAACATTTGACGTCACGTTCCGTCGGGCTGCTGACCCGATCGGCGGTTGACTCACGCGCCGAACCGGCGTTGCCGCCAGGAGAATTCACGCAACGCACGCAAGAAGTCCACGCGCCGGAAGGCCGGCCAGTACGTCTCGGTGAACCAGAACTCCGAATGGGCCGATTGCCACAGCAGGAAGCCGGACAGCCGCTGTTCGCCGGAGGTGCGGATGATGAGGTCCGGGTCGGGCTGGCCGGAGGTGTACAGGTGCTCGGAGATGTGGTCGACGTCGAGCATCTTGGCCAGCTCGGTGATCGACGTGCCCTCGCTGGCGTGCTGTAGCAGCATCTTGCGCACCGCGTCGGCGATCTCCTGGCGGCCGCCGTAGCCGACCGCCACGTTGACCACCATGCCGTTGCGTCCCTGGGTGCGCTCGGCCGCCGCGGTGAGCCGCTTGGTGAAGTCCTCCGGCAGCACCTCGAGCGCGCCCATGATGCGCAGCGTCCACGGGTGCTGCGGTTCGGCCAGGTCGTCGACCACGTCGCCGATGATTTCCAGCAGCGACTCGACCTCTTCCGGCGACCGCTTCAGGTTGTCGGTGGACAGCAGCCACAGCGTGACGTACTCGATGCTCATCTCCCGGCACCAGCCGAGGAAGTCGGCGATCTTGCGGGCGCCCGCCCGGTGACCGTGGCTGACGTTGGTGAAGCCTGCTTCCCTGGCCCAGCGGCGATTGCCGTCCAGCATGATGGCCACGTGCCGCGGCCGCTTGCCGGCGGTCTGCTGGATCAGCCGCTTCTCGTACAGGCCGTAGATGATCTTCGACGCCCATGACCGCAGACTCACAGGGGAACTCTACTGCTGTCCGCGCCGCGGCCGTCCGCGCACCTGGCGACGGCGGCGCCTAGTCCACGTGGGTGGTCCGGGCCGGGCTGCGGATGCGCGGGCAACCTACGGTGCCGTAGCCTGAAATCTCCAGCAGCCGGGAAGACCAGGAAGGCCGCCGCGTGAGCGTTACCTCTCCGCGCAGGAACGACGCCGAAGAGCTGCCTCCGCCGCATGTGCAGGCCGCTGCCCAGCGCCCGCGCCTGCGGGGGCACATCCACTACTGGTCGTTCCTGGCCACCCTGGTGGCCGGGACCGCGCTCATCTCGCTGTCCGCCGCCCAGGTCTCCGGGTTCGCCGCGCTGACATGCTCGGTGTACGTGGCGACGGTGCTGGGCATGTTCGGTGTCAGCGCCTTGTACCACCGGCGGATCTGGGTGAGCTACCGCGTCTACATGTGGATGAAGCGGCTCGACCACTCGATGATCTTCCTGTTCATCGCGGGCACCTACACCCCGTTCACGCTGCTGGCCATGCCGCAACCGACCGGCTGGATCGTGCTGGCGGTGGTGTGGACGGGCGCGCTCGCGGGCGTGATGCTCAAGCTGTTCTGGCCCGACGCGCCGCGCTGGCTGGGCGTGATCGCCTACAACGTGGTGGGCTGGGTGGCCGTCTTCGTGCTGCCGGAGCTGGCCGAGTCGGTGGGCATCGCCGCGCTGGTGCTGCTGCTGGCCGGTGGAGTTCTCTACACCACCGGCGCGCTGATGTACGCGATGAAGAAACCCACTCTGTGGCCGAAGGTCTTCGGCTACCACGAGATGTTCCACGCTTTCGTGACCGCGGCGGCGCTGTGCCACATGATCGCGATCTGGTTCTGCGTGTACTCCTACGCGGGGTAGCCGGCTTACAGCTGCGGGCCGCGCGCACGCAGGTCGTCCACCGCCTGCATGGCCCGGCGCAACTCGTCCAGCCACTCCTCGGCGTGCTCACCGACCAGGCGCACGCACCAGGCCAGCGCCTCGGAACGAGACCGCGCCACCCCGGCGTCGACCAGCGTGTCCAGCACCTTGCGCTCCGGCTGACGCAGCCGCGTCATGACCGGAACCGACAGCGTCGTGAAGACCTCCCGGGCGTCGCCCAGTCGCACACCCCAGGCCACTTTGCGCTGGTACCGGTGTTCCGCCTGACGGGCGATCTGCATGCGCGTCTCCCGCGTCTGCTCGCGGAAGCGGGCGATGCGGCCCGCGACGGCGGCGGCACGGTCGGCGTCGTCGGTGAACTCTTCCTCCAGCGGGGGAAGCTCGCCGATCACGATGATTTCCTCGCGGTCGACGCTGACCTCGGGCGGGCCGGTGAACCAGTCGTCCGGCAGGCGCCCGGCGAACCAGGCCGCCGCATCGTCGGCCGGCGGCACTTCCGCCTGGTGCCAGCCACCACGGCCACGCGCTTTCCACCCGTGCCCCATGAACCGCTCTCCCGTGAAGTGCCGATACATTGCCACTCCTGATTACAGAATTACAGTAGTAGCAAAGTTACGCTCCGACGGGAAGGCGCGGCGGCCGCGTTCACCGGCAGCTGAATTCGGCTGACATCGAGCAGACGGAGAGCGCGTCCACACGAGCGGGGGTCCGTCCACGCAAGCAGAGGCTCGTCCGCGCGAGCAGGGAGCCCGGCCACGCGGGTGAGACGCCCGGCCACGCGAGGGACTCGCCCAGGCAAGCGGGGAGCCTGCCCACACGAGCGAGGGCTCGTCCACGCGAGCGAGGAGCCCGGTCTGCCACGGCCGAGTCCTGGTACGTGGAGTAGTGGCTCGTCCACGCGAGCAGGGAACCCGCCGCGGCCGCCGCGATCGCGACCAGACCGGCCAGGGCTCGTCCGCGCAAGCAGGGAACCCGCGGGGTTCACCACCGCGTGTGGGCGGTACCGATCCGGCTCGTCTACGCGAGCGGGGAGCCCGCCCAGGCCAGCGGGGGCTCATCCACGCGAGCGGGGAAGCCCGGCTCGGCGGGCCACGCCGGGCCGTACAGCTCCTGGCTCGTCCACGCGAGCGGGGAAGCCCGGCTGCCGCCCGGTGTACCGGTCAATGGCCCGTGAGGCTCGTCCACGCGAGCGGGGAGCCCGGGCGACAGCGACTCGCTGTCGCCGACGCCAGGCTCGTCCACGCAAGCAGAGGCTCATCCACGCGAACAGGGAGCCCGGTCTGCCACGGCAGGTCCTGGTACGTGAAATGGCTCGTCCGCGCGAGCAGGGAACCGGCCACGTGGGTGAGAAGCCCGGCCACGCCAGCGGCGAGCACATCCACGCGAGTAGGCAGCGCCCGCGCAAGCCGAGGCGGCCAACCCACACAAAAGCACCGCGCTGCGGTTGCTAGAGCACCCGCGCGCAAGCCGAGGACGCACCCACGCGAGAGGAAACCACCCTCACCCGCGAGCCGAGAACGCATCCCGCCAGCGAAATCCGCAGCGCGCCGCGGCTCGACCAGCCGGGCGCCGAGACGCGCATTCAGGCACCGACGTGGTGGTCCTGCTCCGCCGCTTCTGTTCCTGGCTCGACGGCGAGCCGGCCGCATGCGCACGGCCGGCTAGGCGAGCCGGGCACCGGTCAAGGCCGTGGTCAGCTCAGCGGCGTCGGTCGTGGGCCGGTCGCACACGTAGCCCCGGCAGACGTAAGCAGCAGAGCTTCCCGACACCAACGGCCGGCCCGCGAGCAGCGGAACACCCGGCGCATCCGGTTGGCCGGAGACCACCACTGCCCCGCCGGGGACCGCGGCCACCGCCGCGGACTCCAGCTCCGTCCGGTCGTCCGCATCCTCGCCGACGACGGCGACCTGGACCGGGCCCGCCTGTGCCGCCTCGGCGACCGTCAGCCAGTGACCGGCGAACCGTGGCTGGTGGGTCAGCAGCATCCCGACGCGCTCCAGCGCCTCGTCGGCCCGCCGCCGGTACTCGCTCGCCTTCGAGCCGCCGACCAGCACGGACGCCGCAAGCAGCGCTTCGGCCAGCGCCGACGCCCCGCTCGGGCTGGCGTTGTCCGTCGGATCGGCCGGCCGCTGGACCAGGGCCTCGGCATCCTCGGCGGTGTCGAAGTACGCGCCAGGGTGCTGGGCGTCGGCGAACCGGTCCACCGCGGTGTCGAGCAGATCGGTCGCCGCGGACAGCCACTTCCCGTCACCGGTTGCCTGATGCAGCGCCAGCAGCCCATGAGCGAAGCATCCGTAATCCGCGAGTACTCCGGCGGCGTCGCCGACCACCCCGGCGCGGGAACTTCTGCGCAATCTGCCGTCGACCACGTGCTCGCCGAGCACGAACTCGGCGGCTGCTTCCGCCGCGCCGATCCACTCCGGCCTGCCGAACGCCCTGCCCGCCTCTGCCAGCGCGGTGATCGCCAAGCCGTTCCATTCGGCCAGCACCTTGTCGTCCCGTGCCGGTTGAGGACGCGCGCGCCGGGCGGCCAGCAAGTCCGCGCGCACCCGCCGCCAGCGTTCCGGATCGTCCGGATCCTTCAGCAACCGCAAGGTCGACGTGCCACGCTCGAACGTCCCCTCCGCCGTCACACCGAACAGTTCGGCCGCCCACGCGCCGTCCTCCTGCCCCAGCACCTCCACCAGCTGAGCCGGCGTCCAGACGTAGGTCTTGCCCTCCTCACCCTCGGTGTCGGCATCCAGCGACGCGGCGAATGCGCCTTCGGCGGTGCGCAGGTCGGTGAGCAGGAACTGCGCCGTTTCCTCGGTCACCCGGCGAGCGAGGGCACCGACGGCTTCGCCGGGAACCAGCCGAGCCAGGTGGGCGTACGCCCGCAGCAGCAGGGCGTTGTCGTAAAGCATCTTCTCGAAGTGCGGCACGACCCAGGCCGCGTCGACCGAGTAGCGCGCGAACCCGCCCGCGAGCTGATCGTAGATGCCGCCGCGGGCCATCGCCTCCGCGCAGCGAGCCGCGACGTCCAGCGGCTGCCGCCCACCGCCGTTCTCGTACCGACGGAGCAGGAACTCCAGCACCATCGACGGCGGGAACTTCGGCGCGTCACCGAATCCGCCGTGCCGGACGTCCTCGTCCTCGGCCAGCCGATCGGCGGCGGCCACCAGCGTGTCCGCGTCGACCGGCGCGGCGCGCAGCGGGCCGGTGCGCTGCTCGATGTGCCGGACGACCTGCTTGCCCGCCTCGATCACCTCGGCACGCCGTTCCCGCCACGTCGCGGCCACCGCTTCCAGCAGGCGGCCGAACGGCTCCGGCGGGTAGTACGTTCCGCAGTGGAACGGTTCGCCGTCCGGCGTCAGGAAGCAGGTCATCGGCCAGCCGCCGTGCCCGGTCATGGCCTGGGTGGCGGTCATGTAGACCGCGTCGATGTCCGGCCGTTCCTCCCGGTCGACCTTGATGTTCACGAAGTTCGCGTTCATCACCTTGGCCAGCCGCTCGTCGGAGAACGACTCGTGGGCCATCACGTGGCACCAGTGGCACGCGGCATAGCCGACCGACAGCAGGATCGGCACGTCCCGGCGCTTCGCCTCGGCCAGCGCTTCCGGGCACCACGGCCACCAATCGACCGGGTTGTCCGCGTGCTGGCGCAGATACGGGCTGGAGGCGTCGGCAAGCCGATTCGTCATACCCCCAGCCTGGCAGACTCCGCCGCCGGACCGCCGTCGCGTATCAAGGAGTGAGCGTGCCTGCTCGTCCGGTCACAACGCCATCTTGAAGCCCACATGGGTGGGTTGGAAGCCGAGCCGCTGGTAGAACCGGTGCGCGCCTTCCCTGGACACGTCGGAAGTCAGCTGCACGACGTCCGCGCCCCGTTCCCGTGCGGTGTCGATCAACCACCTCATCATGCGCTCACCGAGACCGGTGCCGTGCTGGTCGCTGCGCACCCGCACACCCTCGATCTGCGCGCGCAGCGCCCCGCGGCGGGACAGCCCCGGTATGTAGCTGAGCTGCGCGGTGCCCACCACCGCGCCTTCGTGCTCGACGACCACCAGCAGCTGGTTCGGGTCGGCGTCGACGGCCTTGAAAGCAACCTGGTACGGCGTCAGGTCGTCCGGCGACTCACGCTTGGCGCCGAGCGAGTCGTCGGCCAGCAGTGCCACGATTTCCGGGACGTCGTCGGCGACGGCCCTCCGGATAGTCACTGTCATGGTGCGCTTGGCCCGCCTGGATCGTCGCGTCTCGCTGCGCCGGTCTGTTCCGCTGTCGACGACTCGGGTTCCTGGTCTGCCGGGTCAGGCGTCGGCTCGTCCGTCGCCTTCGCCTGCTCGCCCGCCGAGGGGCCGTCCTGGTCACGCCCGGCGTCCTGCTCGCCTGGCTCGTCGAAGCTTTCCGGGATCCGCTTCAGGTGCTTGGTCATCGACCGCACCAGCAGAGCCACCGCGATCAGGAACAGCAACAGCACGACCAGACCCAGCGGGGAGGACTTGCCGAACTCCTCCTTGCCGGGCGTGTCGTTGGTGCCCGGCTGCTGCGCCAGCACCAACGCGGCCGTGACGGCGGCCCCGGTCGCCGGGGGCGGCACCAACGTCATGAGGTCTCCTTCGGAATGCCGGCGAACAGGTCGTCCTCCGGCAAGGTCGTGTCGACCAGGGAGTGCACCAGCTCGTACTCCTCGGTCGGCCACAGCTCCCGCTCCAGCTCGACCGGCACCGCGAACCAGCGGGAATCCGGGTCGATCTGCGTGGCGTGCGCCTTCAGCGCCTCGTCGCGCACCTTGAAGTAGTCCGCGCACTCGACCCGCGTGGTGACCCGTTCGATCACGTCCGGCCGGTCCGGATCCCATCGCTCGAGCCACTCCTGGTACGGCGATTCCATGCCGCGCTCCAGCAACGCCTCGTGGAACGTCACGATCTTGGAGCGGGAGAACCCGTGCGAGTAGTAGAGCTTCAACGGCTGCCACGGCTCACCGGCGTCCGGGAACCGGTTCGGGTCGGGCGCGGCCTGCCACGCCTCCATCGACACCTCGTGGGTGCGGATGTGGTCCGGGTGCGGGTAGCCGCCGTTCTCGTCGTAGGTGACGATCACGTGCGGCTTGAACTCGCGGATCTCGCGCACCAGCCGCTCGGCGGCCTCCTCCACCGGCACCAGCGCGAAGCACCCTTCCGGCAGCGGGGGCGGCGGGTCGCCTTCCGGCAACCCGGAGTCGACGAAGCCCAGCCAACGGTGGCTGATCCCGAGGATGGCCGCTGCCCTGGCCATTTCCTCGCGGCGGATCGCGGCGATGTTCTGCACCACTTCCGGACGATCCATCTTCGGGTTGAGCACGCTGCCCGCCTCACCCCCGGTGCAGGTGACCACCCGCACCTGGTGGCCTTCGGCCACGTAGCGGGCCATCGTGGCCGCTCCCTTGCTGGATTCGTCGTCCGGGTGCGCATGCACCGCCATCAAGCGCAACCCGCCCGGGCGTGTGGGGTGGTTGTCCTCGGTCAAGCCACGCCCCCTTCTCTGCCTCGTCGAACCGACCCCCGGTAGGGTCGGACTCCATTGTCCTGTCCTGTCGACGGCTACCGCCCGGAGGGGTTCGGATCGGCGTGAACGGAGAACCGACCGCGCGCCCGCTGCCGGAGGGCCGCTATGGCAGACAACGCACACCGATGATGAAACAATCCACCGGCCGGTGGATCGCCGGTGTGCTGGTCGCCGTCGCGTGCGTGCTGGTGGCCTACGTGGCGTACGTCAACCTGGGCAGCGAACCCATCACCGCGGAGACCATCGGCTACTCCGAACGGCCTGGTGACGCCATGGAGGTGACGTTCCGCGTCACGCGGGACGACCCCGGCAAGCCTGCCGTGTGCATCGTGCGCGTGCGCAACGCCACCGGCGAGGAGGGTGGCCGCAAGGAGGTTCTGGTGCCGCCCGGGGACGACGGCAGGCCACTACGCACGGTGATCAAGAGCGTCGGGCGGCCGGTCGCCGGAAACGTATTCGGATGCTCATATTCGGTTCCCGAATATCTGTCAAGAGGTGAGCGGCCAACGGGGTGAATCGCGCGCCGGACGCCCGGATCCCGTCGCCGCAACCGGCCGTCGTACCCGCTCAGCGTGCTATCATGACGGGCGTACGGCACGGCCCGGCGGGCCGTGTCTTTCCTTTATGAGCGTTTGTCGATTGAAGATGCGTGCGCCGTGACATCGGCGCTGGAGTTTCCCGGTACGTGGCGACGTACCGGACGCATGACAAGGAGTTGGTGACCGTGAGCGACGCCAAGGTGACCTGGCTGACCCAGGATGCCTACGACCGGCTCAAGAAAGAACTGGATGAGCTGATCGCGAATCGCCCGGTCATTGCCGCCAAGATCAACGCCTCCCGGGAGGAAGGCGACCTACGGGAGAACGGCGGCTACCACGCGGCCCGCGAGGAACAGGGCCAGGCCGAGGCTCGCATCCGTCACCTGCAGGAGCTGCTGCGCAACGCCAAGGTCGGCGAAGCGCCGCCGAACGACGGCATTGCCGAGCCGGGCATGGTGCTGACCGTTCGCTACGAAGGTGACGACGAGGTCGAGGAGTTCCTGCTGGCCACCCGCGAGGAGGGCGCCAACGGCGACCTCGAGGTGTACTCGCCCGAGTCGCCCCTCGGCAAGGCGCTGCTGGGGGCATCCGAGGGCGAGTCGCGCGAGTACGAACTCCCCAACGGCCGCAAGCAGAAGGTCACGCTGCTCAAGGCCGTGCCGTACTCCGGCTGAGTGGTAACAGCGTGCGCGCCTACCGCTGGTGGTACGTCGCCGCCGCCGTGATCATGGCCATCACGGTGGCGGCGTTTCACATCGCTGTCCAGGCCGGTCAGGGCGGCGCCGGTGGCACCGCCTGGCCGGGCCTGCTCGTCCCGGTGCTGTTGCTGGGCGGCGTGGTGTACCGGCTGCGCGTCACGGATTCCCCGATGGCCCGCGCCGAGCGGGCCGCACTCGCGACCGCTGCCGGGCTGAGCCTGCTGACCGTCGTCCTGCAGGCTTTCGTTCTCGCCGACGGGCTGTCGGTGCCGGCGGTAGCCGTGGCCGTCCTGCCTGCCGTGCCGTTCCTGCCGCTCGCCTGGCGGGCACATCGCGTGCTGCCCGCCGAGCCCGCCTGACAGCTCGGCACTTCCCCATCACCCGGCCCCTGCCTCGGGTTTCGCCGCATCCGGCGACGGGTAGGCCGCCAGCAAAGCCCCGCAGGGAGGTGCCCGATGCCACAGCAGGCATGGTCCGACAAGCGCGAGCGGCAGTACGAGCACATCAAGTCCGGTGCCAAGAAGAAGGGCGCGAGTGAGGACAGGGCGGAGGAAATCGCCGCGCGCACGGTCAACAAGAACCGGGCGCAGTCCGGCGAGGCGCGGCAGAAGAGCCGGACCTCGGTCGAGGACGTCTCACCGCAGCACCGTGGCGGCAAGCGCTCCGGCAACCGGCAAGGACCCAAGGGACCGACGCGCGACCAGCTCTACAACGAGGCCAAGAAGCGCAACATCAAGGGCCGGTCCACGATGACCAAGAAGCAGCTGGCCGACGCCTTGGGCCGCTGAGCCCGCACCACGCCACCCGGCCACCGCCCGCCGACGCCGCGGCCACCCGCCCCTCGGGGTAGTGGGTGTCGGCCCGGTGACATGACGGCACCCTGCAACGGCCCGGCGCTCAGCGCTCGACGACGATCGTGTACCCGGCGCGCTGCAGAGCCTCGGTCACCTCGTGGCAGTGCTCCGGCCCCCGCGTTTCCAGGTTGAGCTCGATCTCCACGTCACCGATGTCCAGCGACCCGGAGATGCGCGAGTGCTCGACGTCGATGACGTTCGCGCCCAGCTCCCCGACCCGGGTGAGCAGCTTCGCCAGCGACCCCGGCCGGTCGGCGACCCGCAGCCGCAGCGACAGGTAGCGTCCGGCCGCGGCCATCCCGCGCCGGATGATGTTCAGCAGCAACAGCGGATCGACGTTGCCGCCGGACAGCACCGCCACGATCGGCGGCTGGAAGACACCCTGATGCTCCAGCAGCGCGGCCACCGTGGCCGCGCCCGCGGGCTCGACGATCAGTTTGCGCCGCTCGAGGCAGAGCAGCACCGCCCGCGCCAGCGCCTGCTCGCTGACCGTCACCACGTCGTCGACGTACTCGCTGACGTGCGCGAACGTCACCGGGCCCGGTGAGCCGACCGCGATCCCGTCGGCAATGGTGCTGGGGTTGTCCAGCTGCACCGGCTTGCCCGCTTCCAGCGACGCCAGGACGGCGGCCGCGTCGGCGGCCTGCACACCGACGACGCGCGCCTGCGGCCTGAAGTGCTTGAGCACCGTGGCGATGCCCGCGATCAGCCCACCGCCACCGGTGGCGACCAGCACCGTGGCGACATCGGGCACCTGCTCCAGGATCTCCAGCCCGACCGTTCCCTGGCCTGCGATG
Organism: Thermocrispum sp.; assembly: GCF_002919275.1. NCBI lineage: Bacteria > Bacillati > Actinomycetota > Actinomycetes > Pseudonocardiales > Pseudonocardiaceae > Thermocrispum > Thermocrispum sp. The sequence continues at coordinate 27,488 of NZ_PKFA01000069.1, forward strand.
ATGTCCGGGTGGTCGAACGGGTGGATGAACACCGCGCCGGTTCGTTCCGCGAACTCCGTCGCCGCCGCCAGCGACTCCGCCAGGGTCTCCCCGTGCAGGTGCACGTCGGCCCCGTAGGCCCTGGTCGCCGCGAGTTTCGGCAGCGGGGCTCGCTGAGGCATGAACACGGTCGATCGCGTTCCCAGCAACGACGCGGCCAGCGCGACGCCCTGCGCGTGGTTGCCCGCGCTTGCCGCCACCACCCCACGCGCCCGCTCCTCGGGGGCCAGCCCGTGAATGCGGGTGTAGGCGCCGCGGATCTTGAACGACCCGGTGCGCTGCAGGTTTTCGCACTTCAGGTACACGTCGCCGCCGTGCATCCGCGTCAGGTCGCGGGCATGCTCCATCGGCGTCGTCCGCACCACCTCGGAGATCAGCTTCCGGGCGGCCTCGATCTGATCCAAGCGCACAAGGTCCATATGAGCTGCATCATGCCACCGGGTACGCTGGAATGACCGACGACCCGGGAGATTAAGGGCGAGAGATGACACGGGGGACCTCACCCACGCGGGCCACGCGCGTGGCCGGCGGGACGTCGCTGCTTGTCGCCGTGCTGTCGGCAGCGGCGCTCACCGGGGCCGCATTCGTCACCGTCGACCTGGCGACGTGCGGTCAGCCAGCCAGGTACGTGCACAACGAGCAGCAGATCGAGCTGGTCGGCGGGTGCATCGACACGGCGAAGCTGCCGACCGTCGCGCCCGGCCCCGAGCAGGCCAAGCCGACGCTGTCGGCGAACTGGCAGCAGCCGTGACCGGCGCCGCGATCCTCAGCCCAGCACGAACTGGCAGCAGCCACAACCAGCGCCGCGATCCTCAGCCCAGCGCTTTCCGCAAATCCACTTCCAGATCCCGCGGATCCTCGATCCCCACCGACAGCCGGACCAGATCGTCGGGCACCTGCAGCAACGACCCGGCCGTGCTGGCGTGCGTCATCTTCCCCGGGTGTTCGATCAGCGACTCGACGCCGCCGAGCGACTCGGCGAGGACGAACAGCTCGGTGCCCGCCACGACCTGCAGGGCGCGCTGCTCGCCGCCCCGCACGGTGAACGACACCATGCCGCCGAACCGACGCATCTGCTTGGCCGCGACGTCGTGGCCGGGATGCTCGGGCAGGCCCGGGTAGTACACCTTCGTCACTTCGGGATGGTCGGCCAGCATCGCCACGATCCGCTCGGCGTTGTCGCAGTGCCGTTCCATGCGCAAGGCCAGCGTCTTCATGCCGCGCATGGTCAGCCAGCTGTCGAACGGCCCCGGCACCGCGCCTGCCGCGTTGCGCAGGAAGAACAGCCGCTCGGCCATGTCGTCGGAGTTCGTGACGACCGCACCGCCCACGACGTCGGAGTGCCCACCCAGGTACTTGGTTGTGGAGTGCACGACGACGTCGGCGCCCAGCGCCAGCGGCTGCTGCAGGTACGGGGTCGCGAACGTGTTGTCCACGACCAGCTGAGCCTGCGCCTCGTGCGCAATCGTCGCCAGCCCCGCGATGTCCGCGATGCCCAGCAGCGGGTTCGACGGCGTCTCGCACCAGATCAGCTTGGTCCGCGACTGCACCGCTTCGCGCACCGCGTCCAGTGACGACAAGTCCGCGACGGTGTACTCCACACCCCACTCGGTCAGTACCTTGTCGATGAGCCGGAACGTGCCGCCATAGGCGTCGTTGCCCAGCACCAGGTGGTCGCCCGGCCGCAGCGCGGCACGGAGCACCGCGTCGCTGGCAGCCATCCCGGACGCGAACATCACGCATCGCCGGCCGTCCTCCAGCGCGGCCAGCGCCTCTTCGGCGGCCGTGCGGGTGGGATTCGCCGTGCGGGAGTACTCGTAGCCGCCTTCACGCAGGCCGCCTACGCCGTCCTGGGCGTAGGTCGACGTGGCGTAGATCGGCACGATGACCGCACCGGTGCGGGGATCGGGCCGCTGACCAGCGTGAATTGCCCGGGTCTCGAAGCCGTAGTGCCGGGTGTCGTCCATGCCGACCAGCCTATGCCCGCCGCCTCGGCCGGCCACCGGCGGCCCGCCCGCTATCCGGGCCTGCCGTCCGCTCGGGTCGAGCCGGCGGCGATCGCCAGCAGTGCCGTCAGCAGCCCGAGCGCCGAAGCCAGCACGATGGCCGTCGCGAACGAGTCCCGCAGCTCGACCATGAGCTCGACCCAGCCACCGACGTCCAGCCGCAGCACCAGCGGTTCGAGCACCAAGGTCGCGACGGCCAGCAACGCGACCACGACCAGCAGCCACGCACCGGCTACCCGGCGGGCCAGCGCCGCCACCCCGAGCCCGATCAGCAGGACCACCAGTGCGGCGCGCACCCCGACCACGACCCACAGCTGGTTCGGCATGGGCGTACCGGACTCGTCGAACGCGGTGTACCACTCGTAGACGACCCAGCCCATCGCGCCCGCGGCAAGCAGTGCCACCAGGCCGGCGACGATCCCGATGGCGCCCGTTCGCGGGCGGTCCTGCGGGTGGTACTCCGGTACCGAGCCGTAGTCGTCGGACTGCGGATCCATGCGCAGGCTCCTCACGCCGGGGGTCGACGTCGATTCGTCGTCGCCGGTCTCCGGCACGTTAGCGCATCACCACTCGTCCTGCGACGCGCCACGCGAACACCAGCGGCCGGTGGCCGGCAGCAAGGTGAGCACCAGCGTGACCACCACGACGACGAGCCACACCCCGACCAGCCACTGCAGCTGAGTCACCACGGCCGGATCGTCCTGCCAGCTCCACGCGGAATCCCGAGCGCGATCCGTGCCCGCGATGAGGACGTAGCCGAGCCCGGACAGCGCGGCCGCGGTCGCCGCGGCGACGGTGATCTGACCCGACTGCCTGCGCCGCAACAGCAGCACCGATCCGCTGAGCAGCGCGACGGTGATGCCGACCAGGATCAGATAGACGACCACCCCAGCAGGGTGCAGCTGGGCGTCGTCCCACACCGCCAGCAGGCCGAGCACGCTCAGCACCAGCCCGCCGCAGCCGAGCACGGCGGCCAGCACACCGGCGGTGATGCCGCTCCACCCGCTCACCGCTTCCGGTTCCGGCTCGCATCGCGGCGGCTCCGGCTGGATCGGTGGGCGCATCGCATCACCTCGCGTCATCCGTGCTCGCGGATCAGTCACTGTGTCCTACTCTCCCGCTTCGTCTGCAGAGCCATCTCACCCGCTGCGCTCCACGACCGGCCTCTCACGCCGTGCCGCCACCACGCACGTACCGGAGTGTGGGTGGCAGGCACGCCAGCACCGTAGGCATCGCCACCGGGCAAGACCCACCAGGCCCCCGGCGGTGAACGCTATGACCACATCGGCCACCACGGCAAGAACCAGCACCGCCCCACACCCCGCCACCAGGTATGGCCGGCCGGATTGCGGAGCTGGAGCAGAACACCGCCGACAGCCGTTCCGGACGCCACCACCAACCCGGCGATCACCAGCAGGCCGCTGGCGACACCGGTCCGAAACGCCGCGCCGAGCGCAGGAGCATCGAGCACGGCCTGCAGGACACCGACGAACAGCGCGGATGCCGACGCGGCCGGAGCGAAGCGCCGGTCCGCCGCAGCACGGTCGACCGCTCTCGGCCACGTGTCGCCCGCAAAGGGATCAGGCAGCTGCGCGGACAAGGGCTCGACCTTTCCGATCACGCGCAACCAAGGCAGTCGTGCCGGAAAAACCAACCGACCGGGCCTCCCCGTGGGGAGCGCCCGGTCGGTTGGCAGGGATCGGATCGAGTCAGCTCGCCGTCAGCTCAGCCCTGGTACGGCTGCTGCGGGAATCCGCCGGACGGCGGGTTCTGCTGGCCGAATCCCGGCTGACCGTACCCCTGCTGCTGGCCGTAACCCTGCTGCTGGCCGAAGCCACCCGGCTGCGGCGGGCCGAAGCCGCCCGGGCCACCGTAGCCGCCGGGGCCGC
>NZ_PKFA01000026.1:0-30993 GCF_002919275.1 Thermocrispum sp.
GTCCCCTGCCCCGGGCCGCAGGCATCGTTCAGGCGCGCCCCAACCTCCGGCGCACGGTCCGGGTCCAGCACGGTGAATCCCGTCTGTGCGCATCGCGATCCTCTGCCTTCGAGGCGCCACCGCCCGGTGGCGCCTTTTGTCGTGCCGTCCGCCCCGATTCAGCGGCGCCTGGCGGTTCGCCGCGCCTGCGCCGCGGCCACCGCGGCCAGGAACGCATCGGCCGCCATCGGCCGCCACCCGGACCGCGCCGGGTGGCACCACCAGCTCACCCGCGCACCGTTGCCGACCAGCGTCGGCGGCGCCGGGATCCACGAACCCGCGGCAAGAGGCCGGATTGCCGGCGGAGCGGTCGAGCGCAGTCGCCGCGCGCCACCCGGTTCGAGCAAGAAATGCGCCGCGCCGCTGTCGGGCCGGAACACGACCGGACCGCCGGCCTTCTGGAACGCCCGGGTGAACAACAGACCGGCCGCCACGGCACCGGCCACCGACACCACGTCGAAGGCGGGACCCACGACCAGCAACACCGACGGTTCCCACTCCTCGTCGACCCCCCACCACTTCGCCACCTGGTGGGGATCGGCGGAGGCGAACGTGCGCGGCACGACCGGACGCAGTCGATGGGCGATCGCGCCGGACCCGCCGACGACGAACCGGCGCCCGTTCCACGCCGCACCGGGCAACACCGGCCATCCCCTGCGCGCGTACTGCAACGCAGCCTCCGCCACGGGCTCGTCCGCCCGCGACAGCAGGACCGTGGCGGCGGCCGCACCGTCGCCACCCACGAACGACGGCTGGCCCGTCACCGGCGATGAGCTTGCCCGGTGGGTGGAATCACGCGAACCCGGCACATCGGCGGCCGCCGTCCGGTGCCGCCATGGCAGTGCAGCCACAGGTGCAACCGTCACCTTGCCTCCCACATCGAACGCGGTCACTTCTCGTTCGCAGCGTGGGTGAAGCCGATCTTCATCGCGCACGTTCGCGATATCCGGCCTGTGCCACGTTCGCGATGTCCGGCCTGTGCGCAGCGGCGAGCCTGCGATCGGCCCGCTTCGATGCGCTGTCGCCCCAACCTCGACCGGTACCGCCAGGTCCCAGGGGTCGACGACGGCGCACGGCACGTCCGGTCCGGTGCCGGCAAGCGAGCGCCGAACACCGACGTCCGGCTGAAGGAGATGCCATGGAGTTCCGAGTCCTCGGCCCGATGGAGGTCCTCTGCGACGGCCGCCCCGTTCCCGTCGGCGGAGCACGGCAACGGGCGGTGCTGGCCGCCATGCTGGCCGACGCCAACCGGGTCGTCTCGGTGGATCGGCTCATCACCGCCGTCTGGGCGGAACACCCACCGCCGACCGCACGGCACCAGATCCGCACCTCGGTCTCCGGCTTGCGCAAGGTGTTCGCCCGCGTCGATGCCGATCGGGAGATCATCGCGACCAAGCCGCCGGGTTACGCGCTGCTGATCGAGCCCGGCGAGCTGGATGCCCAGGACTTCCTGGCCAAGGCGGCCGCGGCCCGCGCCGCCGCCGCGGAAGGCGACCTGGCCGGGGCGGCGGGCACGGCACGCTCGGCACTCGCGCTGTGGCGCGGACCCGCGTGGGACGGCATCCCCGGCGAAGTCGTGCGTGCGGAGGCGACCCGGCTGGAGGAACAGCGGCTCGGGCTGCTGGAGGCCTGCCTGGACTGGGAGCTGGCCCTCGGCCGTCACCACGAAGTGGTCGGCGAACTGATGACGCTGGCTTCCGATCACCCGTTGCGGGAACGGTTCCACTACCTGCTGATGCTGGCGTTGTATCGCGGTGGCAGGCAGGCGCAGGCGCTGGAGGCCTATCAGCGGGCACGGGCGGTGTTCCAGGACGAGCTCGGTCTCGACCCGAGCGAGGAGCTGCAGCAGCTGCAGCAGGCGATCCTCGCGCACGATCCGGGTTTGACGGCCGGCCCGGCACCGGCCCGGGCCGTCGCGACTGCCCGTGAACGCGGCCCCGTCAAGCGGCCACCCGGTCACATCCCGGTGCAACTGCCGCGTGACATCGACGACTTCACCGGACGGGGCGACGAGCTGAAGCGCATCGAGGCGATCATGGGCGCCGAGAACTCCGCCGGCCGAGGCGTCCCGGTCGTGACCCTCACCGGCGCGGGCGGCGTGGGCAAGTCCGCGCTGGCCGTCCGGGCTGCCCACCGTCTCGCCGATCGCTTTCCGGACGGACTGCTGTATGCGGACCTGCACGGCACCGGCAACCACCCGGTGCGTCCCGCCGAGCTGCTGGCCCGCTTCCTGCGCGCGCTGGGCGTGCCCGGATCGGCCGTCCCGGGGTCGCTCGACGAGCGAGCGGAGCTGTATCGCAACCACCTGGCAGGCACGCGCCGGCTCGTCGTGCTCGACGCCGCCGCTGACGAGGCCCAGGTCCGGCCGTTGCTCCCCGGCGGCCCGGGGTGTGCCGTGCTGATCACCAGCCGGTCGCGGTTGACCGCGCTCGCCGGTTCCGAGGTGATCGCGCTGGACGTGCTCGGCACCGCAGACGCCGTCGAGTTCCTGGCCGCGGTCAGTGGCCGCCATGACGACGTGGCACGCGAACCCGAGACCGCAGCAAGGATCGTGGAGCTGTGCGACGGCCTGCCCCTTGCCCTCCGGATCGTCGGGGCGAAGCTGGCCGCGCGGCCGCACTGGCCGCTGTCCCGGATGGCCCATCGGCTGCACGACGAGCAGCGCCGGCTCGACGAACTCACGCACGGCGACCTGAGCGTGCGGCACACCATCGACCTGTCCTACCGCGCACTCGATCCGCGAGCGCAGACGCTGCTGCGGCGGCTGGCCTTGCTGGACGTACCCGACTTCCCGTCCTGGGCGGCCGCGGCGGTACTGGAAACCGGCGACACCGAAGCCGAGGATCTGCTCGACCTGCTCACCGACGCGCAACTGGTGCAGGCCACCGGACGGGATCGAGCCGGGCACGTCCGTTTCCGGTTCCCCGGCCTGGTGCGGCTCCATGCCCGGGAGCGGGCCTACGTGGACGAGCCTGCCGAGCGCGCCGCCACCGTCGAACGTGCGGCGGCTGGTTGCTGAGGCCGTCCCGGTGCACCCATGGCGGTGACGACGGCACCGATCAGCCCCGTGTCGGGCAGGCCGCGGTCACCGGCGCACCGTCGAGGCGTCACGGCCGGGACGGCGCGCCGACATCGTGGACCCCGGATGTCCCGTCATGCGACTCGGGGCGGACAGTGCATGCCGTTCGCGGCCTGCCCCGCCGGAACGCCGTCCTCACATCGGCTGCTGCGCACCGACGCTGACGACCGGCAGCACGCACGCCCACAGCAGCCCTGACGGCGGGACATGCTTCCCAGCCGGCAGCCCGTGGTGTGCGGAAAATGAACGACAACCATTGTCTTCGCCCGGCACGTCAATACTCGAAACGAACCTTCTTCTGCCACCGCAAGCGGACACGCCACCGGACCACAATTCAGCAAATTTCGGTACGAACGCCCTGGCAAACGATCGTGTTCAGTCCTCGAGTCAACCCGGGAAAACGATCGCGTTCACTCCTCGATTCGCCGCTGGCAATCGACGATCGCCCGGCCGTCCGCGCAATTCCGAAGCGGGGCCGCCCCGGCATCCCCGCGTCACCCGAGACGGCCGCCGGACAGTGCGTCGACACGACACTGACCGCACGTACGGTTAAAGAGGCGGAGATCAATGTCTTTCTAATATCACTTAAGGACGACCCGTGTCATTTCCCGAGCGCGCACGACATTACGAATCAGCATGTCGATCACCGCGCCCGGCCGGCCGGGGCACGCTCTCCGGCACGGCACGACGAGGCCGCACGACCACCCGGTAAGATCGATTCGTGCCTAGAAAATCAGCGAGCCGTGAGCCCGAGGAGGTGTCCGGGCCGAAGTCCGCGCGAACGCGCCAGCGGATCCTGGACGCGGCCGCTCACGTGCTCAGCCGCAAAGGCTTCGCAGGCACCCGACTCACCGACGTCGCCGAGGTCGCCCAGCTGCAAGCACCGGCCATCTACTACTACTTCCCGTCCCGGGAAGACCTCATCGAGGAAGTCATGTGGTCGGGGATCGCGAGCATGGCCGACCACGTCCAGCAGCAGCTCGACGCGCTGCCACCGGACACCCCGGCGATCGACCGGATCGAGGTCGCCGTGGAGTCCCACCTGCGCTATCAGTTGGAGATCTCCGACTACACCACCGCGTCCATCCGGAACGCCGGGCAGGTGCCGGAGAACATCCGCGCCCGGTTCAGCACCGAAGCCAACCGGTACGGCGACATCTGGCGCCGCTTGTTCCAGCAAGCGCAAAGAGAAGGTGCCATCCGGCCGGAGCTCGATCTGCGCGCCGCACGCATGCTGGTGCTCGGGGCGCTCAACTGGGCTGCCGAGTGGTGGAACCCCCGCCGGGGCACGCTCGACCAGGTGATTCGCACCGCCAAATCCATCGTTCGCGCGGGCCTGAGCGCCCCTGCCGAAGCAGACGCCGACACGCCCGCGCCTCCGACGCCCCGGGCTCGCAGCCGGGCCAAGAAGTCCGCAGGGGCCGTCGGCTAGCGTCGGCGCACCCGGCTTCTTCGCGGCACAGCGACCACGACATCACAGCGACCACGACATCGCACTCCGGCCTGCCCGCCAGGGGCGCAGCGCCGTGCGACGCCGGGCCGGCGACCGTGCGAGTGCCGTTGGACGGTGACCCGAACGGCCGCCATCCGGCACGGCTTCACTCGCACCCGCAGACCACTCGGTGTGCACCGAGCCCGGAAGCAGGAGCACCCGACGGCAACCTCGGCAGCCATGAACGGCCACCACCCTCGCTGCGGCTGACCGGAAGTACGGCCGGCCCCTCCGGCCATCCCAGCTCACGTGCTTGCCGCCGGGGCGCGGGCAGGCGCCAAGAGGCGTCCCACCACCAGGCGAGACGCTGGAATTTAATTTAGTCTATATTCTACGATGCGTCCACGGCGCGGGGCTGTCCCACGGCGAGCCCATCCCGCGCTGGCGGGCGAAGCTCGCGCCGGAACCGCCACTGCGCATCCCCGGGAGGGCTGGGCTCGCGTATTTCGTCACATTCCGCTCCAACCGAGGAAGCCCATGAGAAAAATAGCTCGAGGCGCCGGCATCCTTGCCGCCGTCGCCGCATTGTTCAGCGCCTTGCTGGCAATTCCGGCCGAAGCTTCGAACGAAACGACCACGTGCCGAGCCGTCGAGGTTCCCTTCACCGTCGCGGGCCAAACCGGCCCCATCGCCGGTACGTTGTGCACACCGCCGGGAGCGAACGTCGTTCAAGTTCTGGTACACGGGTGGACATACGACCAGCACTACTTCGACTGGCCGGTCAAGCCGGAAACGTACTCGTACGCCCGCAGGGCCAATGCGGCAGGCTACGCCACTTTGGCCATCGACCGCCTCGGGGCGGGAGCGTCGCTGCGTCCGCCCAGCCTGTTCACCACGTTCAACAACAATGCGGAGGCATTGCACGCGGTCGTCACCGCGCTCCGTGACGGGTCACTCGGTCAGCGCTTCGACAAGGTGGTGACCGTCGGCCACAGTCTCGGCTCACTGACCGTCGCGCAGGAGGCCGGCCAGTTCAAGGACGTCGACGCCGTCATCACCACCGGCTTCGTGCACACCATCAACTACACCAACGTCATCGCCCGCGTGCTCGGCCGAGACCACCCCGCGATGGGTGACCCCAAGTTCGCCGCGGTGATCAAGGATCCGCTGTACATGACCAGCATCCCGGGGACCCGGGCGTCCTTCTACCACGTACCCAACACCGATCCCGCGGTGATCGAGGCCGACGAACGGCTCAAGGGTGCCGCCAGCCTGGTCGACTTCGCCACCGGAGCCGGGTTCAACGTGGTGAACGTCGATCGGGACCTCGACATCCCGGTCTTGGTCGTCACCGGGGACAAGGACTACTTCTTCTGCGGCCTGGCGTCCATCGACTGCAGCTCCGCACGGGAGCTGATCGAGCACGAACGCCAGTGGTACGGCCCGAACGCCACCATCGAGGCGTACATGCCACCGAACACCGGGCACAACACCGCGTTGGAGAAGACGGCGCCGCAATCGGCCAAGGTGATGATCGACTTCGTGGAACGGCACGTCGGTCATGGCACCGGCGTTCCCGGAACGGCGCCCGGCAAGCGTCCCGCCATACCGAGTCCACCGCCCACCACACCGTCGCCGGCCGCAGCGGTCGTAGCCAAGGCTTTCGAGACGGCAGTGCTTCCGGTGGCGAACGCCTACGTCCAGGCGGTCGAGCACGTGCCAGGGCTGGGCGACACGTCCAACCCGGTACCGGGCGTCGACAAGCTGCTGGCCACGGTGGCCAACACCGCGCACCGGTTCCTCGGCACCTTGCCCGCTGAACTCGTCGGCGCGCCGTAGGCCGCGCACGGCACTCGGCGACCCGGGGCCCGGGTCGCCGGGTTCCCCCTCCCCTTGCGCACTCTGTGGCGCCGGTGGCCGATCCACCGCCGGCGCCACGGGGTGCACCTTGACGAATCAGGCCCGCCCATCGCCATGACAGATTTCGCCCTTGGGCCGACGATGACGGTCGGCTGCAGGCACAAAGGATGGGCAAGACACCTGCAACCGGCGCACGGCGGCCGTACCAGCAGCGTCCGGCAGCCGGTAACCGTGAACGCGGCACCGTGGACCGGATTCTGGGCACATATCCCCTCTTGCCAGCCGCAGCCCCTGAGACTTGCTTCGCGGAACTGCCACCGCGCCCGGTGGCGTAGTGGCACCGACGAGCTGCGAGTCAGCGGCGCGCCTCACGAGCGACACCATGTGCATCGAGACGGCGACATCTGGCGGTCGTTGCGTGGCCGACGGTGCCGATGCCACTCACGCAGGAGCTGCGGCTACCCGGCGTCGTTCGGCGAACGCCAGTGCATCCGCCCAACTCGCGCCCTTCATGATGAGGCCGCGGTACTTCATGATGACGTTCTGACCGTTGATCGCGAGCGCTCCCGCCAGCCGGTCACCTTCCCGGTACAACGCAACGACGCGCCGGTCACGCGCTGGATCACCGGTCACGATCCGGACCTCGTCGGCCGCCGGAACGCCGACGAACTGAATACGACTGTCGTACCAGTCCGACCAGAAGTAGGGCACGGTCCGATAGGCAGTCGCTCGGGCAGGATTCACCGCGTTGCGCGCGGCCACGGCCGCTTGCTCGGCCGCGCTGGTCCAATGCTCCAGGCGCATCGTGCGGTCGAACAGCGGGTTGTGCCAGCGGGCGACGTCGCCGGCCGCGTACACGCCATCCGCTCCCGCCCGCAGGTACTTGTCACAGACCACGCCGTCGTCGATGCGCAGGCCGGAACCCTCCAGCCACGCGGTGGCAGGTGCCGCGCCGACGCCGACCACGACCAGGTCCGCCGCCACGACCGTGCCGTCCGACAACACGACACGCTCGGTCCGGCCGTCACCTTCGATCCGGTCGACCCCGACCCCGCAGCGCAGGTCGGTCCCGTGACGCCGGTGCAGCTCGCCGCACACCGCCCCCATCTCCGCACCGACCGCCCTGGTCAGCGGCGTGGGCGCAGCCTCGACCACGGTGACCGGCAGTCCACGCTTGCGCGCGGCGGAAGCCACTTCCGAGCCGATGAATCCCGCGCCGACCACGACGGTCCTGGCTCCGGCATCGAGTGCCTTCCGCACGGCGACGGCGTCGTCGAGCGTGCGGAGGGTGTGCACTCCGGCCAGCCCCTCCGTGCCGCGCAACGTCCTGGCCGTAGCACCCGTCGCGATCACCAGGGCGTCGTAGTCGAGCACCTCGTCACCGAGGTGGACCTGCTTGTTCGCGACGTCGAGGCCGGTCGCCGCCTTCCCCAGCCGCAGGTCCACCTGCAGGTGCTCGCGCAGATGCCGCTCCGACCGGAACACCGGCGGCTCCGGCGCCTGGCCACCCGGACGGGTGTCCAGGTAGGCCTTCGACAGCGGCGGCCGATCGTACGGCAGGTGCGGCTCCTCCCCCACCAGCGTGATCCGGCCGGTGAAGCCGGCCTTGCGGGCCGCCTCGACCGCGCGCAGGCCCGCCAGCGAGGCGCCGACCACGAGCAAGCTCCGCGGTGACATGTCCACCACCCCGGTCGGTCAGGCCGAGCCGGGCTCGGCCTGATGCAGCCGCAGCGCTTCCGTCGGACACCCCTCCACCGCCGCCTCGACGTCGGCCAGCTGCCCTTCCGGCACCGTGTCGGTCTTGAGCACCAGATCGCCGTTGTCGTCGATCTCGAACACGTCCGGGGCCAGCGATTCGCAGATACCGAGCCCGGTGCACTTGGTTCGGTCCACGGAGATCTTCATGTTCTCTCTCCCGATGACTTGCTTGACGTGACGAGGCGTGACTGAGCTGCACGCCCGGAATGAGGTGAGACGCGGCGAGGCCGGAGGGCACACGCCGGAAGCTTGCGGAATCCGCGTGGCTCAGGCTCGAGCACCGACCGGGTATCGCTGCGTGATCTGGCCGACCACGAGCTTCGCCGTTTCCGCACAGGCGGTCGTGCCGCCGTTGGCGTACTCCTTCACGCCGTCACCGACGTTCCACAAGTTCGGTATGGGGGTGGTGTTCGGCAGGTCGAAGCCGGCGACCGCACGCTGCGGCGGCCAGTCGTCCTTCGTCACCGCCCAGGACAGAATCCGTGCCCGGTCGAAACCGGGGATCTGATCCCGCAGATCGGCCAGCAAAAGTTCCTTCTCCGCCTGCTCGTCGAACGGTCCCACCGACGGTTTCGGCACCGACGTGCCGACGTAGAGGTTCCAGCCTTCCGGGGCCATCTCGGGGCAGGTGTCGGTGAAGTTCGCGACGTAGCACAGCCGGCGCGTCTTGGCGAAACCGAGCATGCCGGGGACGTCGACCAGGCGTTCCCGGCTGGCGAAGTTCACCGTGATCATCGCGCACGGACGATCGCCGCGCCGGACCTGCTGCACGTAGTCGGCGGGCAGGTTCTCCTCCCCCACCAGCCGCACGGTGGCGGCGGGCCCGGCGTCGCTCACGGCGACGCGAGTGGTGACCTCGACTTGCCGCCCGTTGCGATCGACGACGGCCCCGGTGACCTTGCCGTCGGCCACGGTCAGCGCGCGAACCTCGGACGACAGCCAGATCTCGCCGCCTTTGGCGGTGATCACCTCGGCCAGCGAACGCCAGATGCCGATGGTCCCTTCCGGGCAGAAGCCGAACTTCTTGAAGGCGCTCTTGCGCGTGAAGTAGGTCAGGAACACCCGCGCGGGCAGTTCCTCCGACCCCACCGCGAACACCGAGCCGCACATGTTCCGGAAGAGACCGTGCACGTTCTCGTTCTTGGTGAACTTCGCCAGCCAGTCCGCCGTGGACAGCTGGTGTTCCGGGAGGCCGTCGTCACTGCGCGCCGCCCCGATGCCCTTCAGCAGCTTGGCGCCCTGCCGGGTGAGCTTGGTCAGCAGCAGTCCCCAGCCACCGCCGGTGACGTCGATGTCCTTGCCGCCGATGCGGTAGAGGATGGGCGGTTTCGGGCAGCGGACGTCGAATCTCGCGCCGACCTCCTCGAACGTCTGCTGGGTGATCCCGCCGACCTCGATCACGATCGCGCCGTTGTTGACCTTGAAGCCGTCGATGTCGCGGGTGGATGCGCGCCCGCCGAGATACCCGAGGCGTTCGACCACGAGTGTGCGGTAACCGAGGTGGGTCAGCCGGGCCGCCGTGAACAAGCCGCCTGCCCCGGCTCCCACCACGAGTGCGTCGTATGCGTTGTCCGTGCTGGTCATCGGCTCGCCTTTCCGCTCGTCAGTAGGAGTCCGGAAGCCCGAGACTGTGCTGGGCGACGTAGTTGAGCACCATTTCCCTGCTGACCGGCGCGGTCCGCATCAGGCGGACCACGAACCACAGGTCGGCCAGCCCGTACTCGCGCGACAGCCCGTTGCCGCCGTGCGTCTGAATCGCCTGGTCCAGCGCCTTCAGGCCGGCCTCGGCGGCGACGAACTTCGCGACGTTGGCCGCCTCGGCGGCGTCTGCACCGGCGTCGTACAGCTCGGCGGCGCGCATCATGACCAGTCGCGCCGTCTCGACCGCGATGTACGACTCGGCCAGTGGGTGCGCGACCCCTTGATGCGCCCCGATCGGCGTGGACCACACCGTGCGGTGGCGGGCGTACTCGCTGGCTTTGGCCACCGCATACCGTCCGACACCGGTACACAGCGCGGCGGCAAGGATCCGTTCCGGGTTCAGCCCGGCGAAGACCTGCCGCAGCCCGGATCCCGCCTGGCCGATCAAGCTGTCCGGCGCCAGGCGCACCTCGTCGAAGAACACGGTGAACTGACGGTCCGGGGAGGTCAGCGCCGTGTCGATGCGCTGCAGCGTCAGGCCGGGGGCGTCGAGCGGAACGACGAAGAGCGACAGCGCCTTGCGGGTGTCGGTGGCGAGGTCTCCGTCCCGCGCGACCAGCAGCAGGGCATCGCATTCGTCGGCGGCCGAGATGTAGTACTTGCCGCCGGAGACGACCCATCCCGCACCGTCCTTGCGTGCGGTGGTCGCCACGTTGTGGCTGTTGGACCCGGCATCGGGCTCGGTCAGCGCGAACGCCATCTTCCGGGTTCCGTCGGCGATCCCCGGCAACCATGCCGCCTTCATCTCCGGTGAACCGTGAGCGGCCAGGATCGACCCGCAGATCGCGGGCGAGATGACCGGGATGAGCAGCGGCATCCCGTGCGCGGCCAGCTCCTCGACGACGATGGCGAACTCGGTCAGTCCCGCACCCCCGCCGCCGTATTCCTCCGGCAGGTGCACGCCGAGCAGTCCGGCCTGGCCCAGCTCGCTCCACAGCTCGTCGATGTGCTCACCACGGCGAGACCGCTCGGCGTAGTACTCGTGGCCGTACTTGGCCGCGATCTTGGCGGCACTCTCCCGCAGCAAGCGGCGGTCGTCGTTGTCGATGACGAGGCCCGTCATGGTCACCGTCCCCTGAATGTCGGCGTGGATCTGGTACGGAAGGCGGCCACGCCCTCCTGCGCGTCGGCGGTCGCCGCGGTACGCGTGATCGCCTCGGTTTCGGCCGCAAGCTGCTCGGGCAAGGTCGCCGACCACGAACCGGACAACAGCCTGCGCATCTCGGCGTAGGCGGCGGTGGGGCCATCGGCCAGCCGCCGCGCCGCCGCTCGCGCCCGGTCCTCGAGTTCGTCCTCGGCGACGACATGGGTCACCAGCCCCCAGTCGGCGGCTTGCCGGGCGTCGAGCACGCGCTGCTCGAAGTACATCTGCGCGGCGCGCCGGACGCCGATCAGCCGGGGCAGGAACCACGAACTGCCGCCGTCACCGGACAACCCGAGGGCGCCGAACCCGGTGGCGAACTTGGTGCCTTCGGCGGCGAACGCGAGGTCGGCGATGCACACCAGGCCGAGACCACCACCGGCGACCGCCCCGTGCGCTGCGGTGACGATGGGCGCGCGGATCTGGCTGAGGATGCGCAGCGCCTCGTGGTACGGCGTGATCATCCGACGCAACGCCGACGGCAGATCGTCCGGCGCGCAGGCACCGATCTCCTCCAGATCTCCACCCACGGTGAACGCGGGCCCGGCGCCGCTGATGAGCACAGCCCGGACGTCCTGGTCCGCCGCGCACCGCACGGCGGCTTCGTACAGTTCGTCGGCGACCTGCTGGTTCAACGCGTTGCGCACCGCAGCACGATCGATCCTGAACTCACCGAGACCGTCGTCGACGGTGAACCGCACCGTCTCCGATGCGGGGCGGTCCAACACCTCCCGCCACCGCGCACTGTCGGTGAGCTGGACGAGCTCGCGGATGCGGCCGTCGGCGAACGACAGCAAATGCACGAACTCGGCGTCCAGCGCGGCCACACCGTCCCGGGTGCGCCCGCGGTACCGGCCACGAACCAGGAGCCGTCCGTCGTCCAGGCTGCCGAACTCGACGGGCTCGGCGCGCGCGACGAAGCTGGCCCCGATCCGCCCCCAGAACTCGCGACGCATGGCGTCCGGCCCCTGGTAGTGCCCGCCCAGGCCGAGCGGCAGCCCTTCCGTGGTGCGACCGACGAAGCCGGGATGCAGCAGTGCGTCCAGCTCGTCGCGGTCACCCGTCGCCAGCGCCCGGTACAGGCGCTTGGCCAGCTGTTCGGCCGCCGCCCTGTCCACGGTCCTCACCTCCCGGGTTCTAATCTAACGTAAATAAAAATCGATGGCCAGGGTGGTACCCGCACCCGCTCACACGGTCAGCCGAGCTGCCGCCCCACCACCGACACGAACGACACGCAACTGCCGGGCCGGCCGCCGAGGTTGTGCGTCAGCGCCAGCCGAGGCTCGGCGACCTGCCGTCGTCCCGCCTGTCCGCGGAACTGCAGCCAGCACTCGTACAGCATCCGCAGGCCGCTCGCGCCGACCGGATGGCCGAACGACTTCAGCCCTCCGTCCGTGTTCACCGGCAGCCGGCCGCCGAGCTCGAACGCCCCGTCGAGGACGTCCCGCCACGCCCGGCCCCGGTCGGAGAACCCCAGGTCCTCCATCAGCACCACCTCGGTCGGCGTGAAGCAGTCATGCACCTCGGCCAGCGAGAGCTCGTTGCGCGGGTCGGAGATTCCGGCTTGCCGGTAGGCGTCCTGGGCGCTGCGCACGACTTCGGGGAAGGTCGTGTAGTCGTAGTCCGGATCAGCAGCACCGCGCGCCGGCCCGGCGACCAGGGACAGCCCTTTCACGTACATCGGCTGATCGGTGTAGTCCGGCGCTTCCTCGGCACGCACGATCAGCGCGGCCGCCGCCCCGTCGGACACCCCGGAACAGTCGAACACACCCAAGCGGCCGGCGACCTTCGGCGCGGCCTCGATCTTCTCCTTGGTGACCGGAGACCGGAACTGCGCCTTGGGATTCAACGCGCCGTTGTGGTGGTTCTTCCACGCCACGTGAGTCATCGCGGACCGCATGTCGCCCGGGTCGACTCCGTAGCGGGCGCAGTACGCCGGGTCCAGCATGGAGA
The DNA here is from genome assembly GCF_002919275.1 of Thermocrispum sp. NCBI lineage: Bacteria > Bacillati > Actinomycetota > Actinomycetes > Pseudonocardiales > Pseudonocardiaceae > Thermocrispum > Thermocrispum sp. The sequence continues at coordinate 12,964 of NZ_PKFA01000026.1, forward strand.
AGGCGGCGGGCGCGGTCAGGCTCAGCTCCGCGGCGGTGCCGTCCCCCGGCGGGTCCGACCGCAGCAGTCCCGAGTAGCCGGAGTCTTTCAGCTTCTCCACGCCGACGGCCACCACACGGTCGTAGGCGCCCGAGGCCACCGCGTAGCACGCGTTACGGAACGCCTCCGAGCCGGTCGCGCAGTAGTTCTCCACCCTGGTCACCGGCTTGTAGTCGAGCGCCAGGGCCTTGCTCAGGAGCAGCCCGGACTGACCGGACGCGAGCGTGCCGAGCCAGTACGCCTCGACGTCGTCTCGCGTGACCGAAGTGGTGGCGAACAGCTCTTCGAGGGCATCCAGCAGCAGATCTTCCGCAGAACGAGACCAGTGTTCGCCGAACCGGGTACAGCCCATGGCCACCACGGCCACCCTGTCCCGAATGCCTCTGCTCACGCCGCACCTCCCCCGGCGCCGGCGGATCCACCCGGTGGTTCGAGCACCCGCGCCTTCCAGAAGTAGTTGTGCACGCCGCCTGCGGTGAACAAACGGCGGAAGGACAAGCCGACCCGTGTTCCCACGGCCAGGTCACCCGGCCGGGCGTCGGCGACTTCGAGCGGGTAGCGTCCGCCGCCGTCGAAATCGACGATCGCCTCGATCAACGGTGGCGACGGCGAGTACGCCAGCCGATCCACGGTGTACGTCGCGACGGTGCCGGTGGCCCCGGCCAGCGAGCGCCGTTGCATCTCGTCCACCGCACCGCACTCCTTGCACACCCGCACCGGCGGCAGGTGCGTGAACCCGCACCGCGAGCACACACTGCCGGTGAACGCGAACTTCCAATCCACCGCACGTGCGCTCGGCGGCCCCGCCGGCCTGCCGGGTTCCGGTCGGCGTGGTGGTTCTCGTTCTAGCCAGCCGCGCCAGCCGAGATAGGTGGCGTAGGGAACGACGACGCCGTCGTCGAGCTGTTCGGCTACTGTGCGGCGCTGCCGCCCGGCAGGCAGATGATCGGTGGCGCGCAGGGCGAGCGCGTCACATCCGTCGGCGGCCGACAACACCAGGATCGTCTCGCCCGGCTCGGCCCGATCCAGCACCGCAGCCAGGCCGAGCCCGAAGTCCGCCGCCCCGGAATGGCCGATCGGCGTCGTCGACGCCGTGGCGAACGCCCGCATGGCTTGCTTGCGAACCCCTGAATTCGGCGACACCACGACGACGTGATCGGCGCTGTCCAGGCCCGCTGCCGCGAGCGTCGCTTCGGCGGCGTGCCGCACCAACGGCAGATACGTTTCCGCCCCGAACCGCTCCTCCCACTGATCACTCGCCTGCCTGCCGGGCAGTCGCCACCGGTCCAGGATCTCGACCGACCACGACCGTTCCGCGAGCACGTCGGCGATCGGGGCGGCGGAATCCCCGAAGAGCAGGGCGACCGCCCCGTCGCCACCGAAACGTTCGTCCGACGAGCCGGGTCGCCCGGTCCGGACGTCCGCCAGCACGGCCAAGCCGCCGTCCGCCCTCGCCGCTCGCCACGCCGCGAAAGCGGACCGCGCCGAGCCGATGACGTCCGCGGCGAACGTCTCCTGGGGAAGCGCCAGCGCCGCATGGATGGCTGCCGCGTTGGTCTTGTCCAGGTACGCGGGTGACGTGGTGGCGAAATAGATCGCCCGCGGCGTGGCCTGGTGCGTGCACAACAGGCGCGCAGCCGCCTCGACCGCCATGGTCGTGCTGTCTTCGTCGTACGATGCCGCCACCCGCTCGCCTTCGGCAGGGCCGGTCCCGAGCGTGGCCGCGATCTCCGGCAACCGGACACGCGGCCGGGGCAGGTAGGTGGCATACGCGACGAGCCCGGTCACGAGGCGACCCCCTCGAACAGCGCCGCCATCCCCTGGCCACCGCCGATGCACATCGTCTCCAGCGCCAGACGCCCGCCGCGACGCCGGAGTTCGTGCAGCATGGTCGCCAGAATGCGCGCCCCGGTCGCACCGATCGGATGGCCGAGCGAGATGCCCGAGCCGTTGACGTTGAGCCGGTCGTCGATCTCCTCGGGCTTGACTCCCCAGCCCTTGAGCACCCCGAGAACCTGCCCGGCGAACGCCTCGTTGAGCTCGATCAGGTCCAGATCGTCGAACGAGACCCCGGTGCGCTCGAACAGTTTGGCCACCGCAGGCACCGGACCGAGCCCCATCGTGGCCGGCTCGCAGCCCACGGCGGTCCATGCGCGCAGGAATCCGAGCGGTTCCAGGTTCAGCTCGTCGAGCACGTCCTCCGCGACGACCAGGCAGGCCGCGGCGGCGTCGTTCTGCTGGCTGGCGTTGCCCGCCGTGACCGTGCCGCCCGGGATGATCGGGCGCAGCGTGGCGAGGGTTTCCGGCGTCGTGTCCGGCCGGATGCCCTCGTCCTGCGCGAACGTCACCGGCTCGCCGGTGCGCTGCGGCACCTCGACGGGGACGACTTCCTCGGCGAACTTCCCCGCCCGCCATGCCGCGGCGGCCCGCTGGTGGCTGCGGGCGGCGAAGGCATCCGCCTCCTCCCGGGTGATGCCGAAGCGGCCTGCCACGTTCTCGGCGGTCTCGATCATCCCGCTGATCGGCCCGAACCGCCATTCCGGCTGGGATCGTTCCCTGCCCCGGTCGAGCCGGTCGTAGAACGTCACGTTGCCCGACCGCCTGCCCCATCGCAGGTCCGTCGTGTAGTGCTCGATGTTGCTCATGCTCTCCACGCCGCCCGCGACGACCACGTCGGCGTTGCCGGTCTGCACCATCATCGCGGCGGTGACCACCGCCTGCAGGCCGCCGCCGCACCGGCGATCCGTCTGCAACCCCGGCACCTCGATCGGCAATCCCGCGTGCAACGCGACCCACCTGCCGATGCACGGCGCTTCGGAGTTGGCGTAGGACTGCGCGAGCACCACGTCGTCCACCCGCGCCGGATCGAGGCCGGTGCGCCTGACGAGCTCCTTGACGACGACCGCGGCAAGGTCCTCCGCCGGGACCGGCCGCAACGTGCCGCCGAAAGCACCCACGGGTGTGCGCAGCGGGCTGACGATCGCCGCACGTCTCATACCAGCACTCCACTTCGCTCGACAGCTTCCTCCAGCGCCCGGCGGTGATCCGGATGCGCGATCGCCAGCATCCGTTCGTACCGCGAGCGCAACGGCTGACCACGCAGGTCGGCCACCCCGTACTCGGTCACCACCAGGCCGGCATCCGCGCGCGCCGTGCTCACCGGCCCGGACAGCGCGGGCACGATCCGGCTCGTGCTCCCCGCGGTGGACGGCAGCGCCACGATCGGCAACCCGCCCTTGGACCTGGCCGCACCGCGCAGGAAGTCCACCGCACCACCGACGGCTCCGACGTAGTCCCCGGCGACGAGTTCGGCGTTGATCTGCCCGGAAAGGTCGACCTCCACCGCCGAGTTGATGGCGACCAGACGGTCCTGCGCGGCCAGCACCGACAAGTCGTGGGTGTAACCGGTCTCGCGCAGCTGCACCGCGGGGTTGCGGTGCGCGAAGGAGAACAACCGCCGGGTGCCCATCAGCATCCCGCCCACCGACCGGCCCCGGTCCAGGCTCTTGCGCGCGTTGGTGATCACCCCGGCCTCCATCAGGTCGGCCACGGCGTCACTGATCAGTCCCGAGTGCACACCGAGATCACGGCGGTCGGACAGCTGGGCCAGCACGGCATCGGGCAACGCCCCGATCCCGAACTGCAGGGTTGCGCCGTCGTCGATCAACGAGGCCACATTGGCCGCCACACGCTCGACGACCGGGTCGGCCGGCTTGGGTTTCGCCTCCGCGGGCGGCCGGGAGGTGGGCACCACGACGTCCACGTCCTCCGCGGTCAGCCAGCGTGAGCACTGCGTCTGCGGCACCTGATCGTTGATCTCCGCGATGACCACCCGGGCCGTGTCGATCGCCGCCGAGTAATAGTCGTCGCCGAGGCCGAGCGAGTAGCGTCCGTGCGCGTCGGGCGCCGACAGTTGCAGCAGCACCACGTCGGCACGCAACGGGCCGCGGGTCAGCAGGCCCGGCAGCATCGAGTAGTGCACCGGCGTCACGTCCATGGCGCCGGCCCGGACCATGTGCCGGTTGACTCCGCTGCCGCAGTAGGAGACGAAGGAGATCCGGTCGGCGACCTCCGGCTGCACCGTCCCGGTCACCGGGATGCCGACGAAACACCGGATCGGTCCGATGCGGTCGCGCTGCCGCAGCAACGCCGTCGTCAGGGTGACCGGCTCGGCGCAGGCCTGCCCCCAGACCACGGTGTCACCGGGACGGACGAACTCGGCGAAGTCGATCTCCTCCGGCTCGCGCACGATCGCCGGGCGCGTCATGCGCTCATGCTTCCTCTCGCCAGCGGTGCGCCGACGGATCCAGCAGCTGCCGCAAGTGCTCGTCCGGCAGCCAGGCGATCGTCTCCAGCTCCAGCGCGTCGAGGTAACGCACGTGCCCGGTCCGCAGGTCCTCCAGCTTCAACCGGGGCCCGTTGCCCTGGTGATCGACGCTGACCGCGACCTCGGCGAACTCGCTGCCCACGACCTCCGGCTCGGCCGGGCCGATCACCACGCCGCGGCCGTCCTGCTCGTCCGTCATCCGCCCTCCTCCTAGATCAGGAACGACAGCGTGGGCAGCGGCCGGTCCTTGTTCACCAAGCTGACCTTCTTGTAGGCCATGCGGATCTCACCGTCGACCACGCGCAGCTTGTAGGTCAGCCGCCCGGCCCAGAGCTCCATGCCACGGGCGCGGGACTCGACGAGCACGAAGTTCGCCCCCACCACCGTGTCCGATCCCTCGGTGGCGAGGATCTCGACGTTGGAGATCACCCGCCGGAGGTTGGACGGCGGGGACTGCGAGTAGCGTTTGCCGGTGCGCAGCTGCTTGAGCCGGGTCGCGATCCGGCTCCGGTTGTCGTAGATGACCGAGACCTGGCTCCGCGGATCCGCCGCGTCGTCACCGGCGGGCACCCAATAGATGGCGTCGTCGGTCCACAACGCCTCCCAGGCGTCGTAGTCGTGTTCGTCCGCGTACCGCGCCTCGCGGTACAGGAACTGCTCGATCTGCCGCAGGTCCAATGCCGTGCCTGCCGCGGTCACTTCCCGACCTCCATCAGCTTCCTGTAGTGCGCCCAGAAGCCGCGCATCCCGGTCTCGTCGGTGGCGTTCCCGACCCGCAGCCCGCGCTCGTCGAGCCGTTCCCGGTGCACGCCGCGCTTGATCTCGAACCACTCGGGCCGCAGCTGTTCGGCACCCAGCTGGTTCCGCTCGTACATCTCGGTGTCGTCGGCCAGCAGCATGCCCGCCGGTCCCACCGATCCGATCGACTGCGACACCATCCGCCGGTTCAGCTCGGGCGCGCCCTTGAGCTGCACGGCCGTGGCGTGCTGAACGCATTCGTCGACCGCCAGCGGCTGGATCATGAAGACCTGGATCTCCGCGATGAACAGGTTCGGGAAGATCATCACGTGCGGGGCGCCCTCGACGAGGATCTTCTCCGCTTCCTCGCCGTAGACCTCGCGCATCTTCGCGACGTAGTCCGGGACGCGGTCCTCGGTGGTGCCGAACCATCGCATCGGCTGTCCGTGCCGGCGGAACTCCGGGCGCAGGTCGTTCTCGCTGTGCCCGTTGCCCAGGTCGCGGGTCACCGCCACGGACTTCTCGCTGTACAGCGCGCCGATGGGGCTGCCGGTGACGCTGAAGATCGAGCCGTGCACGAACTGCGGGTGGTAGCCGTCGGTCTCGTTCTCCACCAGCAGCTTCCAGTTGGCCCTCGTCCGGTGCTTGAGCCATCCGGCGGTCAGTTCGACCTCGCCCTCGGGCGACAGCCGGCACAACCGGTCGATCTCCCCTGCGGCGTGACCGAGGTGTTCGCGCAGCGTAGGACCGTCGTCGGCCAGGCTGGCGAAGACGAAGCCCCGGTAGGAGTCCACTCGCGCAGCCCTGGCCATCCCCTGCTTGAGCTTCCCGCGACCGCCGTAGCCCTGGTGGTACGGGTAGCCGAGCAGTTCGCCGTCGTTGCGGAAGGTCCAACCGTGGTACGGGCAGCGGAACGAGTTCGAGTGGCCGCGCTCGTCCTCGCACACCAGATTGCCGCGATGCGGGCACCGGTTGAGCAGCACATGGACCCTGCCGTCACGGTCCCGTGTCATCACCACGTCCTGCGGCCCGATGCTCTTGCGCACGTAATCGCCGGGCTGCCGCACCTCGCTCTCGTGCCCCACGAACACCCACGTGCGGTACCAGATCCGCGCCAGTTCCTCGGCGAAGATCCGGGGATCGGTGTAGAGGCTGCCGTGCACCCGGTCCGGCTGGATCAGCGCCGCGTAGTCGGGGCGATCGGTGGCAGCCGGTGGCATCGCTGTCTGCGACACTGTGGCAGTCACGCTGCACACTCCTTCGCTTCAGTTGCTGGCGGCGGCCGCCAGCTGCTTCTTCGCCCACTCCACGAGCCGGAACTTCTGCACCTTGCCCGTCGGCGTGGTGGGCAGGTCGGAGGCTTCGAGGAACAGCACGTGCTTGGGCACCTTGAAGCGGGCCAGCTTCTGCTTGCACAGGGAGACGACCTCGTCGGCGGTGATGTCCTGGCCCGGCGCGCGCACGACGCACACGCACCCCACGTCACCCCAGCGCTCGTCCGGGATGCCGATCGCGTAGGCCTGGCTGATCGCCGGGTGCTTGCTCAACAGGTCCTCGATCTCCTTGGGCATCACCAGCTCGCCGCCGCTCTTGTAGAGCTCCTTGCTGCGCCCGGTGATCTCCAGGTAGCCGTCCTCCCGCACCCGCCCGAGGTCGCCGGAACGGATCCAGCCGTCCTGGATCGCCGCGGCCGTCTCCTCGGGTTTGTTCCAGAAGCCGAGCATGTTCGTCGGGCCCTTGGACGCCAGCTCGCCCTCGGTGTGCGGGGGAAGGTCCTCCCCGGTCATCGGATCGACCGTCTTGTACACGGTCAGCGCGTCCTGGCCGGGGACGCCCGCGCTACCGGCGAGCTTGGGCCTGCCGACCGTGGTGGCCGTGTAGACCAGGTCGTCCTCGGGCAGCGTGAGGGTCATGGCGCCGCCGCACTCGGTCATGCCGTAGCCGGTGACGATCTCGTCGACGCCGAGCTCGTCGCGCACCTGTTCCCACAACCACACCGGGGCGGGTGCCGCGCCCGACAGGATCGCCGACAGCGAGCTCAGATCGAATTCCTTGCGCCGCGGATGCTCCAGCAGCGCGACCGTCATCGTCGGCACGCACAGGATGTCGGTGGCCTTGTGCCGCTGGATTCCTTCGAAGTAGCGCACCGGGTCGAACGCCGTCTGCGGGATGATCGCACCGCCGACGAACATCGCGGCGAGCAGGCCCTCCACGTAGCCGAACATGTGGTAGCACGGCAGCGAGAACAGGATCCGGCGTCCGTCTTCGAAGGCACGCGTCAGCGCTGACGCGTAGGCCGTCCGCTGCACCGCGTCGTGCGTGACCTGGACGCCCTTGGGCGACCCGGTCGTTCCCGACGTGTAGAGGATGTCGCCGATGTCGTCCGGCTTCGCCGTGCCCGCGGCCGCACCGCGGTTGTCGTCGCCGAGCTCCGCCAGGCCGGCCACGCTGAGCACACCGTCCCGGCTCCGCCCGTCGGTGGACAGCAGCACCACCCGGCGCAGGTTGGGCAGCTCGGCGGGCTCGCCGTTCTCCCAGCCCGGCGCGATCTCGTCCAGCATCGCCAGGTAGTCGAGGTCGCCGAAGCCGGTCATCGTGATCAACACGGAGCACTCCGACTGACGGAGGACGTACCGCAGCTCGTCGGTGCGGTACAGGTAGTTGAACGGGATCGCCACCGCACCGGCCTTGGCGACGGCGAACTTCACCGGCACGAACTCCAGGTAGTTGGCCATGACGATGCCGACGTGGTCGCCGGGGCGGACGCCGATGGCCGCCAGCCCGTCGGCCAGCCGATCGGCCCACCGCATGGTCTCGGAGTAGGTGATCGTGCGCTCGTCGGTGATGACGAACGGCCGATCCGCGTACTTGCCGGCGCAGTAGTCCAGCCAGTCACCCAGGGTGCGCGGCACCCACTCGGAAAACTCTGCCCGGAGCCGAGAGCGTCGTTGCTCGATGTCGGTCGCCACCGCAGGCCTCCTTCCTTTAATCATAGTTAGATTAACTGATCGACATGGCGTACACAACCAGCTCGCGACACTGACGTGAACCCGGCCGACACGGCGGCGAAGATCGGACAAAAGGGAACGATTCATAGGGAAACAGGTCATCCTGTCCAGCTGTTCAGTGGCACAGGTCACGAGCGGGGTCACCTGCCGCGAAGTCAGAGCGGACTGCCGGACTCCGCCGTCGTCGAACGTCGTCTAATTTGGACTAGAAATATTGGCGGTCAGCGGCCGCGAAACCTGGGCCGCCTGCGCTCACGGAACGCAGCCACGCCTTCGGCGAAGTCCTCCGTGTCGAACAGGCGCGCCTGCACCGCGATCTCGTCGTCCAGCACGCGCCACGGATCACGCGGCCAGGCAGCGAACATCGCCTTGATCTCGGCCAGCGCCAGCGGAGGTCCCTCCGCGATCGCCGCGGCGTCCGCGAGCGCGGCCGACAGCGCCTCCCCCGGTTCGGCGATGGCGTCCACCAGCCCCAGCTCGTGACTTTGCCGAGCGGACAACCGGCGCGGCAGCAGCATCAGCTGACGCGCCGCCGCCACCCCGACTCGCGCCGGCAACGTAGCGAATATGCCCATGTCACCGGCCAGGCCGACGCCGGTGAACGCGACGCTGAAGACGCTGTCGGCGGCCGCCACCACCCGGTCGCAAGCGGCGGCCAAGGCGGTACCCGCACCGAACGCGTACCCCTCGACCGCCGCGATCACCGGCTTGGTCCCGCCCCAGATCGCCTTCACGACACGCTGCGCAGCCTCGGCCCGCGGCACGGTCTGCTCCCGCGGCTGGCGGCGCATGGTCGAGATGTCGCCACCGGAGCAGAAGGTGCCGCCTGCCCCCGTCAGCACGATGACGCGCACACCGGGATCCGCCATCGCCGTTTCCAACGCTTCGGCCAGGGCGGCGCGTAGCTCGAGGTCGATCGCGTTGCGCTTGCCCGGGCGGTTCAGCGTGATCACCCGGACCTGCTCATGGTCCTCGGTCAGCACACAGTCGGTCACGACCTTCGCCTACTTTCCGGTGAAACGGGGCGGCCTGCGCTCGATGACGGCGGCCAAGCCCTCCCGGGCATCGGCGGTGCCGGACAGCTCCGCCACGGTCCGCGCTTCCTCTGGCAGCTGGTCCTCCAGCGAGGCACCGACACCACGCCACACCAGCCGCTTGGTGGCCGCGACGGCCTTAGGCGGCAACGCGCTGAGCGCGCGGGCCAGCGCCAACGCCTCGTCCCGCACCGCATCGGCCGGAACGACCTTGGTGATCAGTCCCGCCTCCAGCGCCTCCTGCGCGGTCAACGTCGGATTCGTCAGCAGGATCTCCATCGCCTTCCGGAGCCCGACGAGACGACTCAGTGTCACGGTCGCGCCGGCGTCCGGTGCCATCCCGACCCGCACCGCGCCGGAGAAGAACCTCGCCGAATCGGCCGCGATGACGAAGTCGGCGGCGCACACCAGGCCGAAGCCGCCACCGCCTGCGGCAAAGCCGTGCACGGCGGCGATCACCGGCGGCTCGAGCTGTACCAGCGCCGACACCGCAGCGTTCAGCCGCGCGGTGGCCTCCCGCAGATGGTCCGGTAGGCCTTCGCCATGACTGGCGAAATCGCGGACGTCACCCCCTGCGCAGAAGTTCTTCCCCTCACCGGAGAGGATCACGGCCCGCACCCGCGGCTGCCGGTGAATGCGCATGATCGCCGCGTGCAGCGCTTCCAGCAGCTCCATGTTCATGCCGTTGGCCGCATCCGGGCGGTTCAACCGCAACCAGGCGATGCCGTCCGGCTCGAACGACAGCAGCACCGGGCCCGAGCGTGCCGCGTCCTCGGTCATGTGTCCGCTCCCCTGCCTTCGGTGAACGACGCGATCCCGCCCGCCGCCGCTTCGCCTTCCACGTGCTCGATCACGGCCGCCAGCTCCACGGTCAGGGCGTCGGCGAGCGCCATGGTCAGGCCCTGCCGCACCAGCCGTTTGACCTTGCCCAGCACCGCGCGGTCCTTCTCGGCCACGCGGGAGACGAAGGCGGCGACGCCCTCCTCGAACTCCGCAGGCGCGAAACTCCGGTAAGCCAGCCCCCACTCGGCGGCTTGCGCGCCGGTCAATCGCTCGCCGGACAGCAGATGCCCGAGGGCTCGCTGCCTGCCGACCAGCCTGGGCAGCCGCTGCGAACCGCCACCGCCTGGGATCTGGGCGAAGTTGGCGTGATTGTCCGCAAGCACCGCGTCGGAGCGCACCAGTGCGACGTCACTGGCCTGCATCAGCTCGAAGCCGCCCGCCATCGCATAGCCCTCGACGACGGCGATCACCGGGACGGGCAGCTCCGCGATGGCGTCGCACGCACGCCGGAAGTTCTCGAACAAGGGACGCACCGCGTCGGCGCCGGCTGCCCGCAGGCGAGCGAGCTCCTTGAAGTCCCCACCCACCGAGAAGTTCCCGCCGGCTCCACGAACGACGACGACCGACGCGGTCCTGGCAAGCGCGCGCAAGGCTTGTTCGAGTTTCCGGCCCAGTTCGACCGTGATGGCGTTCATCGCATGCGGCCGGTTCAGCAGGACGTGGCCGACCGTGCCCTCTTGCCGGGTCGCGACGACACCGTCGGCGTTCTCGGTCACCGGACCTCCCGGCAGGCACGCTCGCCCGACTCGGTCATCGTCATCGCCTCCCTGCGCACCCAACTGTCCGGCCCCTCCCACCCGCACGGCCACGCAGCCGTGGTCCGCCGAGCAGGCTCGTTTTCGAATTGAAGATAAATTAGGTAGCATCGTGGCGTCAATCGCGACGTTCAGCGCGGAGGGCAGGATGGATCTCGGCTTGCGGGCAGCCCGGGTACTCGTCACCGGCGGGGCCTCCAACATCGGCCGCGGCATCGTGCACGGCTTCGCCGGCGAGGGCGCACGCATCGCCATCTGCGACATCGACGGCGAGCAGGCGAACCGGGTACGGGCGGAAGCACTCGAGCGCGGAGCCGACGCCGCCGAGGTCGTCCGGGCCGACCTGACCCACGAAGGAGCAGGCAGACGCGTCGTCGACCGGGTGATCGAGCTGTGGGGCGGGCTCGACGCCCTGGTGAACAACGCGGGCTGGAGCGTGCCCGGGTTCATCGCCGAGGACACCGATCGGGCCCGCTGGCAGCGACTGGTCGAGGTGAACCTGTTCGCGACCATCGAGTGCACCCAGGCGGCGATCGCGGTGATGCGCGAAGCAGGCAGGGGCTCGATCGTGTTCATATCCAGCGACGCGGCATTCGGTGAGATCCGCCAGGGCGTCTACGGCGCCACCAAGGCGGCTGTCGTCGCGCTGGCCAGGACCGTGGCCAAGGAGCACGGCAGGCACGGCATCCGGTCCAACGTCGTCTGCCCGGGACTGGTGATCCCGGAGAGCGACGACGCGATCGGCGCGACCAGCCTGTGGGCAGGGGGCCGGGACGCGGTGTTCACCGAGGAGCAGATCGAGTCGGTACGCAAACAGATCCCCCTGCGCCGCCTCACGACCGCACGGGACGTAGCTGCGGCCGTCGTCTGGCTCTCTTCCGAGCCGGCCGCCAGGCAGATGACCGGGCAGGTGTTCTCGGTCAGCGGCGGCTACTGCATGCCCTGAGCCACCAGGAGCAACAGGATGACTGGCAGACCCGACAGCGTGAATCCGAACGCCGCGACGCGCGATCGCATTCTCGAGGCCGCGGCCGCACTGTTGAGCAAAAAGGGATACTCGGCCACCCGGCTGACCGACATCGCCGACCTGGCATCGGTACGCGCTCCTGCGCTGTATTACTACTTCGAGTCTCGGCAGGACCTGATCGCCGAAGTCATGGCGACCGGTCAACGACGACTCCGTGCACACGTCGAAGCCGCGCTCGATGCGCTCGACGACGACGCATCCCCGCTGGATCGCATCGAGGCCGCGGTGGCGGCCCACCTGGAAGTGGAACTGTCGTTGTCCGACTTCGCTACGGCGGTGAGCCGCAACCTCGGCCAGCTCCCCGACGAGGTCCGTGACCGGCTGCGGGCCGAAGGCACGAAATACATCGAGCTGTGGCGGCGGTTGCTGGAGCAGGCCCGCCGCGCCGGTGCGATCCGGCCCGATCTGGACCTCCGGGCGGCACGCATGCTGGTCATCGGTGCCTTGAACTGGACGACGGAGTGGTGGGACCCCCGGCAGGGTTCGCTCGCCGCCGTCATCGACACTGCCAAGAACCTCGTCCGGCACGGCCTCTCCGCCCCGGCCGAGCGGCGAAACCACATCGCCTCCTCGAGCGACGTCCCCATGAGGCCGTGATGCGCGGCGTCGGCGACGCGACCGGCCGGCGCCAGTGGCGGCACGACGGCACAGCCGACGGGACGGTACGCCGGGACAGCCGCCGATCGGCCGACCCACCGTATGCACCCCACGGGCGGGCTGATCGGAGGTACCGGATGGGAATTCGGTTGACCGGTAGTGATGCCGATGCCGCACACTGGCGGAGTGGACGCTTCGATTCCTCAGTCCGATTTCGACTCCGCCTACGCCGAGGGTTCTCCCCCCTGGGTGATCGGCGAACCTCAGCCGGCCGTGGTCCAGCTCGAGGAGTCCGGGCAGATCAGTGGCCGGGTCCTCGATGCGGGCTGCGGAACGGGTGAACACACCATCTACCTGACCGAGCGCGGCTACGACGTCGTCGGCATCGACTTCTCCCCGAAGGCCGTCGAGCGAGCCACCGCGAAGGCGACGGCGGCGGGCGTCGCGGCGAAGTTCGAGGTGGCCGACGCGCTCGAGCTGACCGGCCCGCCGCGCTTCGACACGATCATCGACAGCGCACTGTTCCACGTCTTCGGAGCGGCGGACCGCACGCGGTACGCCCAGCGGCTGGCCGAGGTGTGCCACCCCGGCGGTCGCGTGCACGTCCTGGTGCTCTCGGACGCCGAGCCGGGGCTCGGACCGCAGATCAGCGACGCATACATCCGCGAGGCGTTCGCCGAGGCCAACGGATGGCAGCTGCAGGACCTGCGAACGAGCCGGTACCGGGTGATCGTCCCGCCGTACGTCGACCCACGGCTGGGCTTGACCCCCGACCAGCCCGCCGACATGCCGGCTTGGCTGGCCACCGCACGACGCTCGGACTGACAGCATCGCCGGAATACCGGACAATCCCCGGATGGAGAATTCCGTCCCCCGGTCGCATTTCGACCGCGCCTACGACGAGGGCGCTGCGCCGTGGGTGATCGACGAGCCGCAGCCGGCGATCGTCCGGCTGGCGGAGTCCGGGCAGATCACCGGCCGGGTCCTGGATGCCGGCTGCGGCACCGGTGAACACACCATCTACCTGGTCGCGCGTGGCCACGACGTGCTCGGCATCGACTTCTCCCCGAAGGCTGTCGCGCTCGCCACGGCAAAGGCGGCGGCATTGGGTGTTCCGGCGAGGTTCGAGGTGGCCGACGCGTTGCAGCTGTCCGGCCCGCCTCGCTCGACACCGTCGTCGACTGCGGCTTGTTCCACGGCTTCGGCGCGCAGGACCGCATCACCTACGCCGAGCGGCTGTCCGCCGTGTGCCATCCCGGCGGCCGGGTGCACATCCTGGCGCTGTCGGACATCGCGCCGGGGTTCGGACCGCGCATCAGCGACGCCGTCGTCCACGCAGCCTTCACCGAGGCGACCGGATGGCGGCTGCTCGAGATGCGCACCAGCAGCGTGCGGGCCAACGTGCCACCGGATGCCGGCCCGGAGCTGGGTTTGACCCCGAACCAGCCCGCGGACATGCTGGCGTGGCTGGCCACCGCGCAGCGCCTGGGCTGACGGCCGCCCATGCCGCCCGGTAACGACCAGGACTCGACTACGCCTGGTCAGCCTTGGCACCGGCCGCCCATCCCGCACGGGTACGACTGTCACATTTCCGCGAAGACCGGTGTCTTTCTGTCGAAGGCACTCGACGACAGGAGGAATCCGATGTCCGCAACCGCCAGGCTGCCGCAAGCCGACTTGTCCGGGCCGTTCGGCCGGCTGGCCGAGGCGTCCGCCCGCCGCATGCTCGGCGACGACGAGCCGACGGCGCTGGGCGTGATGTGGCACAGCCCGGCCATGCTCAGGCACACGAGCATGTTCGGCCGGAAGGCCAAGAAGAAGTGGCGCCACGCGCCGCCGGACCTGAAGGCCCTGGCGCACATGGCCGCGGCCGCGACGATCGGGTGCTCGATGTGCCTCGACTTCGGGTACTACCAGGCGCAGCACGAGGTGGACATCGACAAGGCCCGTCAGGTGCCCCGCTGGCGTTCCTCGACGGTGTTCACGCCGCTGGAACGCCGGGTGCTGGCCTATGCCGAGGCGATGTGCCAGACGCCGCCGACGGTCACCGACGAGATGGTGGCGGAGCTGCTGGAAGAGCTCGGCGCCCCGGCCGTTCTCGAGCTGACCGCGTGGATCGGGTTCGCGAACATGACCGCACGCACCGGCGTCACCCTGGGCCTGGAGTCGCACGGGCTCTCGGCGCGCTGCGGGCTTCCGCCGCTGGCCGAGCCGGACCGCCGTGAGGTCGGATCCGCATGACCGGTGATCCGTTCCAGAGGCACCGGAGCCTGCTGTTCACGGTCGCCTACGAAATGCTCGGCTCGGCCGCCGACGCCGAGGACGTCGTGCAGGAGGCGTGGCTGCGCTGGAACTCCATCGATCAGGCCACGGTGCGCGATGCTCGCTCCTACCTGGTGCGCACCGTGACGCGGCAAGCGTTGAACCGGCTGCGCACGCTGGCCCGCCGTCGTGAGGAGTACGTCGGCAGCTGGTTGCCGGAGCCGGTGCTGACCAGCCCGGACGTCGCCGAGGACGTCGAGCTCGCGGAAAGCGTGTCGATGGCGATGCTGACCGTGCTGGAAACGCTGACGCCAACCGAAAGAGTGGTGTTCGTGTTGCGCGAGATCTTCGGCGAGCCGTTCGAGGACATCGCCCGCGCGCTGGACAAGACGCCCGCGGCGGTCCGGCAGATCGCGCACCGCGCTCGCTCCCACGTGGCGGCACGGCGCCCGCGACACCCGGTGAGCCGCAGCGAGCAGCAGGAGGTGGTGGCTCGCTTCCGGGCCGCGGTGGAGACGGGTGACGTGCGCGCCCTGCTGGACGTCCTCGCCCCGGACGTGGTGATGCTCTCCGACGGCGGCGGCGTCGCGAAGGCCTTCGTGCGGCCGATTCTCGGCTCCGACGCGGTGGCGCGGGTGCTGGCGGCCTTCCCGCGGAAGATGCCCGACGGCCGCATTCAGGAGCTCGTTCTCAACGGCGAGCCGGCCTTGCGGCTGTTCGTGGGCGACCAGCCCGACGGCACGCTCAGCTTCCGCATCGAGAACGGCAGGATCACCCACATCTACGGGGTGCGGAATCCGCACAAGCTGGCCAAGGTCGACCAGCCCGTGCCGCTCAGCCGCGACACGGCGATTCAGCCCAGGTAGCGCACGTCCAGCGGGGTCTCCACCGCCCGGCCGCCGTGCCGGGTCACCCGGAATGCCCGGCCTCCCGGCCGTTCGCCGACCGCCTCGGCCAGTTCGCCGCGCCGCCAGACCAACGCGACCCCGTCGTCGGCGGCGTGTCCGGCCGGGAGCTGCCTTCGGCCACCATCCGGCGACAGGACCGCTGCCGGTTCGCCTCGCCGACGTAGTGCGGGCAGGCCGAGCCCGGCAGCATGCCGCGGCCGTCCCGCAACGGGGCGAGCGGACCGAACGAGTCGGTGGAACTGCCTTCGAACCAGGTGTTCACGCCTGCGCTGACCCCGGCGAGGACGACGCCGTTCTCGGCGGCCTGCGCCAGGATGTCCGGCAGCCCGTGCAGGCGCCACACCGCCAGCAGGTTCGCCGTGGAGCCGCCGCCGACGTGAATGACGTCCCGCTCCAGCACCATCGACGGATCGGTGTCGCCCCATGGGCGACGGCAGAACAGCGAGAGCACCGAGGTGCGGTCCCGGCCTTCGAACGCCCGCTCGAACCACGCGACGTACTCGACGTCATCGCCGGAAGCCGTAGACATGAAACAGACCCTCGGCCGGTGGGTGGCCGACACAGACAGAATCAGCTCGTCGATCGGCGTGATCCGGCCGGCTGCGGAGACTCCGCCACCGCCGAGCGTCACGAACGTGCCAGTCACACCGGTCAGCCTCGATCGACCCAATGTGATGTGCGTCATACCCTTGCCCGGTCGGCAACACCGCGCGGCGCACCGCTCGTCCTGCCGGGTACGAGGGGAGAAACGGTGTGACCGATCGAGAGGCCGAGTTCGTCGAGTTCGTTCGTTCCCGCGGCCCCGTCCTGCGCCGGACGGCGTTCTTGCTGTGCGGTGACTGGCATCGGGCGGAAGACTTGGTGCAGACCGCACTGCTGAAGTTGTTCCGCGCCTGGTCCCGCATCCGGGCGACCGAGGCCGTCGATGCCTACGCGCGCACGGCCCTGGTGCGCACCGTGATGGACGATTCCCGGCTGCTGCGGTACCGCAGGGAACGCGTCAGCGACTCGCTTCCCGAGACGGTCGTACCCGCCGAGGACACCGACGCCACCCTCGATGCCCGGCGCGTTCTGGCCATGCTCCCGCCGCGTCAGCGGGCGGTCATCGTGCTGCGCTACTGGGAAGACCTGCCGATCGACGAAGTGGCGCGCATTCTCGGCTGCTCGGACGGCACCGTGAAGAGCCAGGCGGCCAAGGGGCTTGCCACCCTGCGCAAGCTGCTCACCAGCAGGCCGCAGCTGCTGGCGCTGGAGGCGCTCCGATGACCCGCAACGACATCCTGTGGCGGGAGCCCGACCCCGTGGAGCCCGCCGAGATCCGCCGGCTGCTGGACGACGCGCTCGGCCCGGAACCGGCGATGCGCATGGACCCCGATGCGCTGCTGCAGCGAGCACTGCGCAGGGAGCGCCGGATACGCATCGCCAGCATGAGCGGCGCGGTCGCCGCGGTGGCCACGGTGACCCTGGGATTGGCACTGGTGACCAGCTCCCCGGCGCTGGAGGACGGCCCCGCGACGCCGAGCAGGCTCGTGCCGGGAGCGAGCGTCGAGCAGGAACCGTCGAGTTCGTCGCCGCCCAGCACGTCGACGCCGTCCCCGTCCGGCGGTCACTCGAAGCATCAGGTGCGGACAACGCCCCACGTGTCGCGGACATACGCGGTGTCTCCACCGCCTTCGCGGGACGAGCGGCCGCGCTCGGTGCAGAGGGTGCCCGACATCGACGAGCAGCCGATCGAACAACCACCGATGGCGCCGTGACGCACGTCGGTCTCGCTTGCCGTCCATGCACTCCCCTGCTTCGGCTGACGCGCATCCGGATGTCACCCCCGCATCCCGACGACCGCGACGCGTCGTGGCGTTGCCTGCTGTGAAGAGCCCGACGAATCCCGTCTCCGGCGAACGCCGCGCGAACCGGTCCCGGTCTTGAACGGGCGAAGTCGTCCCCTACCAGGCCGGTCCGTGTCGCCGGCCGTCTGGAGGAAACACCATGCGTTCTCTGCGCACACTCGCCGCCGGCGTCGGAACGGGTGCGGCCGTCCTGCTGAGCGCCACCCCGGCACTGGCCGCCGACAGCCCCCAGCCCGCTCCGCCCAAGGAGGACACCGCGGCCGCTGTGACCCGGCCGACCCCCGGTGAACCGCCCGCGGAACAGCCGGAAGCCGACGCTCCCCGCCGGTCTCGGCCGGACACCCAGCCGCCGCGCGAGCGAACCGAGGAGCGGCTGCACCCCGAGGTCTCGCGGCCCGCGGAAGGCCCGGCCGCGAAAGCCGAGAAGCGGCTGCGCCCCGAGGTCTCGCGGCCTGCGGAAGGCCCGGCCGCGAAGGCAGAGGAGCGGCAGATCAAGGCCGTGCCGGAAGGCGGCGTGGAAACCGGCGGCGGTCCGGTGGAGCAGGACGACTCGGCGTTGATCGCCGGTGGAGCGCTCGCGGCAGCGGCAGCCGTCGGCAGCGGCGTCGTGCTGGTCCGCCGCCGCCTGGCCTCGGAGATATCCCG
>NZ_PKFA01000030.1:0-30289 GCF_002919275.1 Thermocrispum sp.
TGCGCTCCTATCGGTACGTGCTGCAGTATCTGCATTCCCTGGGCGCGCCGTGCACAGCCCGCATGACCGGCGGCAGGTACCTCGCCCGCCGAAAGCACGGTGAGACACACGATGCGCCGTTGCCGAACGCCGGTACGCCGCCGGGCCTGACCAGCCACGGCCACCCTGGCCGGTCGCCGCAGCGGGAACGAAGTTTGCTCCGGCAGCGAACGGAAGGCGCGCCCGTGTCGCGAACACCAGCGCGATCCAGCCGAGACCGAGGCCGTTCCGCCGTCAGTCGCGTTCGACCATGCAGTCCAGATAGGGCCCGAAGAGCTCGGCCAGCGCGGCGGCGGTCTGCTCCGCGGGCGCGGTCGCGGTCGCCGCGTGGCTGATGGCCAGCCGGGTCACGTTCTCCGCCACCAGCCGGACCGCGTGATCCGGCACGTCCGGCCAGGTCCGGGTGAGCACGCCGGTGAGCTGGTCGGTGGCGAACGTGAGCACCGGCCCCGCCTGGTTGGTCAGCAGCGGCAGCAGGCCGTCGTCGCCACGGCCGCTGACGATGGCGGCGATCAGCGGGTCCTGCTCGGCGGACTTGAGGAAGACCTCGACCGCGGCGGCCAGCGCGGCGCGCGGGTCGTCGGCGTGCGCGGTGATGGCGTCCTCCACCGCGGCCAGGAAGCGGCTCGCCTCGTGCAGCACGAACGCCTGCGCGAATCCCTGCCGCGACCCGAACTCGTTGTACAGCGTCTGCCTGCTCACCCCGGCGGCCTTGGCCACGTCGGCCATCCGGGTCTCCGCCCACGACTTCTCCGCGATCAGGTCACTGGCCGCGTTGAACAACGTCTCCCGCAACAGCTGGCGGGCCGCCTCCGGATACTGCATGCGATTGCGCGGTCGGGTCACGTCTGACGACGTTTGCATCACCCGCGTGCCGTGTCAACCAACTTGACACGGCTCACCCGAGGGCGGCGAACACTTCGTCGACGGTGGCACCGGGCCGACTGGTGATCAGCCCGCGCACGATGCGGACGTCCTTCGGCCGGTTCATGCTCACCGCGGCCACCAGCCGCCCGCCGCGCCGGAACACCGCGGTGAACTCGTGCTCCTCGACCCGTCCGCGCACGGTCACCTCGTCGTCGGCCGCCGGCCACCCGGCGACGTGCAAGCTCTTGCCGTACTGGTCGGACCAGCACCACGGCACCTTGTCGAAGACCGTGCGCTCACCGAGCATGCCTGCCGCCGCCGCTGTGCCCTGTTCCTGCGCGTTGGTCCAGTGCTCCACGCGCTGACGGCCACCCAGGTGGACGTTCGGCAGGCACGCCACGTCGCCTGCCGCGAACACTCCCGGCGCCGAGGTCCGCAGGTACTCGTCGACGACGATCCCGCCGAACCGCTCGTCCACCGCGATGCCCGCTCGAGCGGCCAGCTCGGTGTTCGGCGCGATGCCCACCGCCACCAGCACCGTGTCGGCCGTCCACTGCCGCCCCGTGGTGTCGGTGACCCGTACGCAGCCATTGGCAGGCTCGAACGTCGCGACCTGCACGCCCGTGTGCAGCTCCACGCCGTGCCGGCGATGCAGCTCGGCATACGGCTCGGCCAGCTGCGGCGGCAGCAGTCGCGACATGGGATGCCGCTCGGCTTCCAGCAGCACGACCGAGCAACCCAGACCGCTCGCGGTGGCCGCGACCTCGCCGCCGATCAACCCGGCGCCGACGACCAACAGCGAGCTGCCCGGCCGCAACCTGTGCCGGAGGGCGGCCACGTCGCCGATGGTGCGCAGGGTGAACACCCCCGGCACAGCGGCCGCGTGCGGCAACTCGCGTGCACGACCTCCGGTGGCCAGCAGGAGCTGGTCGTAGGCCAGCTCGTCTCCGTCGTCGAGCTCCAGCGTGCGGGACTCCACGTCCAACGCGACCACCCGCCTGCCGGTGCGCAGCTCGATGCCCTGCTGCTCCCACACCTCCGGCGGCCGCAACCGGATCCGCTCCTCCGGCGTCTTGCCGCTGAGCAGATCCTTCGACAGCGGAGGGCGGCGATACGGCGGGTGCGGTTCGTCGCCGATCAGGACGACCCGGCCCTGGTAGCCGCCGGTGCGCAGCCGCAGCGCGGCGCTCGCACCGGCGACACCTGCGCCCACGATGACCGTCGTCGCGCTCACCGTGCTCAGCCGACCGGCTCGAAATCGATCTTGTCACGCACCCCGCAGTCGGGACAGTTCCAGTCGTCGGGGACCTCGGACCAGGGGGTGCCCGCCGGGAAACCCTCCCGTGGGGCACCGACCTCCTCGTCGTAGACGTACTCGCAAACCGGGCACTGGTACTTGCTCATGTCTCCTTGGCCTCACGCGGATGCCGCTTTCGCGCCGTAACGGGCCAGCACCTTGTCCCGCTTCGGCGGATGAATGTTCGCTTTGGTGATGTCGCCGTTGTAGTGCGCCAGCAGCCTCTTGTCCATCACCTTGCGCCACAGCGGCGGGATCAACGCCAGCAGGATCATCGTCGCGTATCCGGCGGGAAGCTGCGGAGCCTCCTCGTAGTCGCGCAGAGCCTGATACCGGCGCGTCGGGTTGGCGTGGTGGTCACTGTGCCGCTGCAAGTGGTACAGGAACACGTTGGTCACCACGTTGTTCGAGTTCCAGCTGTGCCGTGCGGTCGGCCGCTCGTACCGGCCGCCCTTCGCCGTGCGCTGCCGCAGCAGCCCGTAGTGCTCGAGGTAGTTGACCACCTCCAGCAGGGAGAAGCCGAAGAACGCCTGGATGAGCAGCATCGGCAGGACCTCCCAGCCGAACGCGGCGATCAGCGCCCCGTACAGCACCACCGACATCAGCCAGGCGGACAGCACGTCGTTGCGCAGCGTCCACGGGCCGCGGTTGCTGCGGGCCAGCCGCTTCTTCTCCAGCGCCCATGCGCTGCGCAGGCTGCCGGAGACGGTGCGCGGCCAGAACCGGTAGAACGACTCGCCGACCCGCGAACTGGCCGGGTCCTCCGGGGTGGCGACCCGCACGTGGTGGCCGCGGTTGTGCTCGATGAAGAAGTGACCGTAGAACGTCTGGGCCAGCGCGACGCGGGCCAACCACCGCTCGTACTCGACCTTCTTGTGCCCCAGCTCGTGCGCGGTGTTGATGCCGATGCCCGCCACCACGCCGACCGAGATCGCCAGGCCGAGGCGGTCGAACCACGTCATGTCGTAGGTCGTCCACATCCAGCAGGCCAGCACCAGCCCGGCGTACTGGATGGGCAGGAACAAGTAGAGGATCCAGCGGTAGTAGCGGTCGTTCTCCAGCCACTCGATCAGCTCGTCCGGCGGATTCTCCCCGTCGGTGCCGATGATCAGGTCCAGCAGCGGGATCAGCCCGAACACCACGATCGGAGCCATCCACCAGACCAGGTGCATGGCCCAGGTGCCCTCCCAGCTCTGGTAGCCGAGCCAGATGAGGAACGGGATCGCGGGCACCACCAGGCCGAGCATCCAGGCGTATCGCTTCGGATCGCGCCAGCTCACTTCGTCCCGGCTCGCGCCGTCGTTGCCGGATGCGGCCTGCCCGTTGCCGTCCGGAACACCTTGACCTGCGGCGACCGATGTCATGACCACGCCTCCTCGCGTGCTCGCGACCCAGGCGATCTGGGTGTAACTTGGAGTTACATGTAACGTTGACACGAGCGGCCAGCCGTGTCAACAGACCGACACCTGAACGCAGGATGTAAAGCGCGCACACCGAGCCGACACCCGGCACATCCGCGCCGGCCACCGATCACCGGGCACCGCCACGAATCGCGGCACGGTCAGGTGCCGGGCAGTCCGACGGCAGCCGGTCACCTCTCCTGAAGCCACCGTCACCGCTTCGCCTACGGCTCGGAGGCGAACTCGACGCCGGCCCGATCGGCCGCAGTCAAGACATCCAGCAGCCGCGTCAGATCGCACTGCTGCGCCTCGTCGAGCCGCCCGACGAACGGCGCCAGCTCGGCCACGACATCCCGCCGCACCTTGTCGAACAGCTCCCGCCCCTGCTCGGTGAGCGCGACGTCCACCGCCCGGCGATCCTCCGGCGACCGACCCCGGACCATCAGGCCGCGCCGCTCGGCGCGCTCCACCAGGCCCGACATCGTGGACTTGTCCAGGCCGAGAAACGCCGCGAGCTCGGTCATCCGGGGCCGGCGATCTCGCAGGATCCCCAGCACGCGCAGCTGCGTCAGGGACAAGTCGTGCGCCGCACCGGCCCGGGTCAGCACGGCCATGACCCGGAACGTCGTACGCACCAGGGCATCCATCAGGTCCTCGTCCGCGGCCATGCCCGGATCCTACTTGACATTGTTGGCATTACCAACCAAAGTGGTGTGGACGTTAGTTGGATTTACCAACAACTTGTAATACCAACCACTTGGAGGAGTCATGCACGCCGCCGTTCTCACCGACTTGGCCGCACCGCCGCAGTACGGCGAGCACCCCGATCCGGTCGCCGAAGGGCCGGGGGAAGCCGTGGTCGAGGTCCTTGCCGCGCCACTGCACCGGCTGACCCGAGGACACGCGACCGGGTCGCACTACGCGGCCCGGGCCACGCTCCCCCTGGTTCCCGGCGTCGACGGCGTCGTCCGCGACGAGAACGGAAGGCTCTGGTACGCGGTCCTGCGCGACCGTCCGCTCGGCACGTTCGCCGAACGCACGGTCATCGATCGCCGCTACACCGTGCCGCTGCCGGACGACATCGACCCGGTGCGCATCGCGGCCGCGATGAACCCGGCAATGGCCTCGTGGCTGGCGCTGCGCCGCCGCGTCACGTTCCGGCCGGGCAGCCGGGTGCTCGTCCTCGGCGCCACCGGCGTCGCCGGCCGGATGGCCGTGCAGATCGCCAGGCACCTGGGGGCGTCGTACGTGGCTGCGGCGGGCCGGAACCCGTCCCGCCTGGCCGGGCTGACCGACCTGGGAGCCGACGCCGCGGTGACCTACGACCAGATCGACTCGGTGGCCAACGCCGACGTAGTGCTCGACTTCGTGTGGGGCGAACCGTCTGCTCGCGCGATGCGCTCGGTGGTGATGTCCCGCGCTTTGCGTTCCACCGCGCTCGACTGGATTCAGATCGGTTCGGTCGCCGGGCAGACCCTCGAACTCGACGCGGAACTGCTCCGGGCCGCCCGGGTGCAGCTGTGCGGAAGCGGCGTCGGCTCGGTGGCCCTGCCGGACATCCTCACCGAGCTCCCAGCCATCGCCGATGCGGTGCACAGCGGCGCGATCGACGTGCCTGCACGCCCGGTGCCGCTTGCCGATGTGGCCGAGACGTGGGACGCCTCCAGCGACGACCGCGTCGTCTACGTGCCGTAGCCGTGGCTCGGCCCCGCCCCGGGCTGGTCGAACACCACCAGCGTTCGGCCGCCGTCGCCCTTGGCGAGGCGGTCGAACGCCTCCGGGGCGTCTTCCAGGCGAATGCGATGGGTGATCAGGGCGCCGAGGTCGAGCCTGCCGTCGAGCACCGCTTTCGCCAGCTCGGGCACGTCGACGTCGGGATCGGCAGTGCCGTAGATGGAGCTGCTGAGCGTGCGGGCGAAGTGGTAGAGCTCCAGCCCGTTGAACGACACGTGATCATCGCGGGAGCCGACGCCGAGCGTGATCACCCGCCCGCCACGCCTGGTGCTCGACCACGCCGTCCGGATCGCCGCCGAACGTCCGACGCACTCGAAGGCGACGTCCGCACCGCGCCCTTCGGTCATCGCGCGGACTGTCTTCGGAGCCGACTTGTCGGCGACGACGAAGTCCGTGGCGCCGGCGGCCTTGGCCAGATCGGCTTTGCTCTCGTTGACGTCGAGCGCCACGATCCGGCCTGCCCCGGCCAGCCGCGCCCCGAGGATCACGGACAGGCCGACCCCGCCGAGGCCGACCACGGCGACCGACTCCCCCTGCCGCACCCTCGCCGTGTTGCGCACAGCGCCCACGCCGGTGAGCACGGCACAGCCGAGGAGGGCGGCCTCCGCCAGCGGCAGCTCGGCCGGCACCGGGATCACGGCGTTCTCCCCCACCAGCACTTCCTCGGCCAGTCCCCCCACGCCGAGCGTGACGTGTGTTTCCGTACCGTCCGCCAGGCGGCCGCGCGGCACCGAGGCCACGCCCTCGTTCGTGGTGCACAGCCACGGCTCTCCTTGCCGGCAGAACCAGCACTCGCGGCACGGCGGGCTCCAGTTGAGCACCACGTGGTCACCTGCCCGCACGCGGCTGACGCCGTCACCGACCTCGGTCACGACTCCGGCCGCCTCGTGGCCGAGTACCAGGGGAAACGACGGGGCAAGCACCCCGTTCACCATGGACAGGTCGGAATGACACACGCCGGCACCCCGGACCGCCACCCGCACCTGCCCCGGCCCGGTCGGCCCGAGCTCGACGTCCGACAGCTCGAATCCGGCATCCACACCGCGTGAGATCAGCGCGCGTACCATGCCCGGCAGGCTACCCTCGCGTTGTTCCGGATTTCTGCTCTGTGAGAGCCGCTCCATCGTTCTCGATCACCCGCAGACCGGGCAAGCGTACGCGCGAGACAACTCCGAGTCCGATCAGATGGCGCAGGATGTGCCCGGCTGTTTGGATGATGTCGACTCCGGTGTCGGGCACACTGACGGCACAGTCTCGACGCCCCCGGCAACGCGCCTCCGGCGTCATCGAACCGGAGCGGTGTCGCACGGGCCGGAATCGCCCGGCGCTACAGCCTCTGGGCTTGCGTGCTCTCCAGATCGAGTCGCGCGGCGAGCACTTCGGCCAGGTGCCGCGACCGGATCCCGGCCAGTTGTTCGAACTGGGTCCGGCAGCTGAACCCGTCGGCGACCACCGCGGTGCCGGGTGGCTGGGCCGCCAGCGCGGGCAGCACACCCTGCTCGGCCACCTTGCGAGAAACCTCGTAGTGCCCGCGCTCGAAGCCGAAGTTCCCGGCCAGCCCGCAACACCCCGCGTCCAGCACGGTGGTCGCCGCACCGGTGGCGCGGAGCAACGCTGCGTCAGGACCGGCGCCCATGACGGCGTGCTGGTGGCAATGCACCTGCAGGGCTGCCTGCTCGCCCTCCTTCGCCTTCGGCACCTCCCAGTCCGGAGCGAACTTCGCCAGCAGCTCGGCGAGGGTGTACGTGTTGTCGGCGAGCATCCGCGCGTCGGCGTCGTCCGGGAGCAGTTCGGTGGCGTCCGACCGGAACAGCGCGGCACAACTGGGTTCCAGCACCAGCATGGGCACGCCCGCCGACACCACCGGCGCCACCGTGCGCAGCGCGTGGCGGAGCTTGCGCCGGGCCGCCTTCAGCTGCCCGGTGCTGAGCCAGGTCAGCCCGCAGCACACCGGCCGCGACGGCAGCAGCACGTCGAACCCGGCCGCCCGCAGCACCCGCACGGCCGCCTGCCCGATGGCCGGGGCGAAGTAGTTGGTGAACGTGTCCGGCCACAGCAGCACCGACTTCTCCGGCAACGGTTCCTGCCGCAGGCCCTGGTCGAACACCTCGGTGAACGGACGCCGGGCGAAGGCCGGGATACGACGCTGGGGCGCGATACCACCCATGCGCTTGACCAGCCCGCTGGTGATCTTCGACGAAGCGACCCAGTTGACCACCCGCGGAGCCTTGGCGGCGATCCGCGCCAGCCGGGGCAGCCAGCCCATCGAGTAGTGCGACGCAGGCCGCAGCCGATGCTTGTACCGCTGGTACAGGTACTCCGACTTGTAGCTGGCCATGTCGACGCCGACCGGGCAGTCGATCTTGCAGCCCTTGCACGACAGGCACAGATCCAGTGCTTCGGCGACTTCCGGTGATTTCCAGCCCTTGGTGACCGTCTCGCCGAGCAACATCTCCTGCAGCACCCGAGCCCGGCCACGGGTGGAGTCCTTCTCGTCCCTGGTGGCGCGATAGCTCGGGCACATCACGCCGCCGGAGCCGGTGCGGCAGCGCGCGACACCGACACAGCGATGCACGGCCCGGCCCAGCTCGCCGCCGTCCTCCCGCAAGGCCAGCTCGACCCGCGGCGTCCGCCACCGGTGGCGCATGCGCAGGTCGTCGGCAACCCCCGCCGGATCCACGATCACCCCGGGGTTGAGCCGCCCCCGCGGGTCCCAGATCGCCTTGAACCGGCCGAACGCCCGGATCAGTTCGTCGCTGTACATGGTGGGCAGGTGCTCGGACCGGGCACGGCCGTCCCCGTGCTCGCCGGACAGCGTGCCGCCGTGCGCCACCACCAACTTGGCCGCCTCCGCCATGAACCGCCGGAAATGCGCGACCCCGTCGTCCGATTGCAGGTTGAAGTCCAGCCGGACGTGCAGGCAGCCTTCACCGAAATGCCCGTACACCACGCCCTTCAGGCCGAACTGGTCCAGCAGGCGGTGGAAGTCGCGCAAGTACGCGCCGAGGTTGCGGGGCGGCACGGCGGCGTCTTCCCAGCCCGGCCAGGACAGCACCCCGTCGACCGAGCGGGTGGCCAGCCCGGAGCCGTCCTCACGGATCTTCCACACGGTGCGCTGCGCCGCCGGATCCTCCACCACCCGGACGTCCAGCACACCGTCGATGCCCCGCAGCGCCTTGACCATCTCCTCGGCTTCCCACGCGGCCGCCTCCACGTCCACCAGCAGCCACGCCGATCCCCTGGGCAGCACCCCCTCGGGGACCGCGTCCGGACGACGATCACGGAGCACGTCGAGGATGCGGTCGTCCATGCCTTCGCACGTCAGCGGCTTGTGTTCGAGGATCGCCGGGACGGCGTCGGCCGCCGCGATCGAATCCGGGAAGCCCACCACGATCAGCCGTTGGCACTGCGGCAGGGGCACCAGCTTGATCGTCGCAGCCAGCACGATCACGCACGTGCCCTCGCTGCCGACGAGTGCCCGCGCCGCGTTGCAGCCGTTCTCCGGCAACAGGTGATGCAGCGCGTAACCGGAAACCTGGCGGGAGAACCGGCCCAGCTCGCTACGCAGCACCGCCTGATGCTCCTCGGCCAGCCCCCGCAGCGCGGCGTGGATGCGCCCCGGCCTGCCGCCCCGGCTGATCACCGCGTCCAGCTCCGACTGGCTCATCGGACCGAGCGTCATCCTGGTGCCGTCGTAGCAGAGCACGTCCAGCTCGAGGACGTTGTCCGAAGTCCGTCCCCACGCGACCGAGTGCGAGCCGCACGCGTCGTTGCCGATCATCCCGCCGATCGTGCAGCGGGCATGGGTCGACGGGTCCGGCCCGAACCGCAGCCCGTACTCGGCAAGCACGGCGTTGAGCGCCCCGGGAACGACGCCGGCTTCCACCCGCGCCGTCCTGGCGTGCGGATCGACGGAGATGATCCGGTTCATGTGCCGCGACAGGTCGAGCACCACGCCGGAGCCGATCGCGTTGCCGGCGATCGACGTGCCACCACCTCGCGTGGTGATCGGCACGTCGTGCTCGGCGCACACCTGCACGGCAGCGGCCACGTCGTCGGCGTCGCGCGGAAACACCACGCCCAGCGGGACTTTGCGGTAGTTCGACGCGTCGGAGCTGTACTCGGCGCGGCGTCGAGCAGAGAAATCCACCTCGCCACGAACGGCACTTGTCAGCGCGTCGGCCAGTTCGGAGAGCCACATCGCGCTTCAGTCTGCCGTTCTACACCGGATTCGCAACCGACCTCAACCGTTGCGCACCGGCTGGAGTGATCATCGAACGGGCGTGCTTTGCCGGGCTGTCCGGAGCTTCCCGGTCGGCCAGGTAGTACCAGTCGCACTGGGTCCGTTCCGGCGTCACGTCCAGCACCGCGAAACCGTGCGAATCCATCTCCGCGTACTTCAGGTGGCGATTGAGCGTGCGGGCCGCCGTTTCCACCGCGATCGAGGCGGTTCGCGGCGGCACACCGGCGATGTCGTCCAAGTTGTCCGAAGTCACCGACGGGACGACGAACTCGGTCGCCACCGTCGGCGACAGCGGGTACGCACCGGCGTCGACCGGGATCTCGGCAGCGAACGACATGTGGATGTCGCCGGTCAGGAAGACCGTGTCGCGCACTCGCTCGCGGCGCAGCTGCCGGACCAGCTGACGCCGCTCGTACTGGTAGCCGTCCCACTGGTCGTAGTTGATCGGCCCGCCGTCCTCGGGCAACAGGCCGAGCAGGTCCGCCAACGGCTTGCCGATGATGCGCGGCACCGGTGGAAGCAGCAACGGCGCGAACATCACCGACGTGCCGATCAGCTTCCACTGCACGTCGGCGCGCAACGACTCCTGCAGGAACGCCAGCTGCGCATCGCCCGCCATGACCTGATCCGGGTCGTCCGCCCGGCCTGCCTGTCCGACGTCGAGCTGACGAGAGCGATAACTGCGCAGGTCGAGCATGGTGAGTTCGGCCAGCGCGCCGAACCGAAGCCTGCGGTAGATCACGCCGCCCGGCCCGAGCCGGACCGGCATCCACTCCCGGTACGCCTGCTTGGCCGCGGCACGGCGCTCGGCCCAGGTGCCCTCGGAACCCTCGGTGTGGTTCTCCGCGCCACCGGACCACGCGTCGTTGGCGAACTCGTGGTCGTCCCAGGTGACGATCCACGGGCACGCGGCATGCAGCGCCTGCAAGCTCGGATCGGTCTTGTACTGCGCGTGGCGTCGCCGGTAGTCCGACAGCGTGGTCATTTCGTGCGGCGGATCATGCGGCCGGAACGTGCCGTACTCGTTGGGCCCGTACTCGTACAGGTAGTCGCCGAGGTGCAGGACGGCATCCAGATCGCCGCGTTCGGCCATCCGCCGGTAAGCGGCGAAGTGCCCGGCCTGCCAGTTGGCACACGACACGACACCGAACCGCAGGCGGGCAGGCACGACCCCGTCGGCCGGAGCGGTCCGGGTGCGCCCGACCGGTGAAGAGCTGCCGAGGCAGGAGAACCGGTAGTAGTACTCGGTCCCCGGCCGCAAACCCCCGGCGTCGACCTTGACCGTGTGGTCGCGGTCCGGCCCGGTGGTCACCTCGCCACCGGCGACCACGGAGGTGAAGTCCGCGTCGGTGGCGACTTGCCAGGTGACGGCGACCTGCGGGCCTCGGCCGGAACCGGGCACGGCGTCGGCGGCCGGGGTCACCCGGGTCCAGAGGATGACGCGATCCGGCAACGGATCGCCCGACGCCACACCGTGGCGAAAGACGTCCGTTTGAGCACGCGCGAAAGGCAAGCTCAGCGCGGGGACGGCCAGGGCGGCGGCCCCGCCTGCTCGGATGACCGAGCGGCGACGGATCCGGGGCATGCGGGAAGCGGTCTCGGGGTCCGATGGCTCGCGCATGGCTGGTTCAACGGCTGGCCCGCCGGAAGGAAACGATCTTGCCGGCACGTTCCCCGGAAAGGCGGAGCCGCGCGGCGTGATCCGGATACGGGCGTGTCCGGAATGACTTCGGAATGGTCACGATTGATCGGTCAAGGAGTGAAACCCGTCACGTTCAGACCCTAGTCTGCAGTGGCCGGGGTTACCGGCGGTCGCAGCAGCCGAGCTGGGAAAGGCCAACGATGACCACGACTGGCGAGATCGCGCTGACACATCAGAGTGGCAAGAAGGTACGGACGCTGCCGGAGGCGTTCCAGGAAACCGCCCGGCTACGCCCGTCCGCGGTGGCGTTGCGGACGCCGGGGAACAAGGTCGCCATCACCTGGCGGGAGTACGCCGACCGGGTACGCAAACTCGCCGCCGGGTTCGCCGCTCTGGGGGTCGGCCACGGCGACACGGTCGGCGTGCTGCTGACCAACCGGCCGGAGTTCCACCTGGTCGACACGGCCGCGCTGCACCTCGGCGCCGCGCCGTTCTCCATCTACATCACCTCGTCGCCGGAGCAGATCAGCTACCTGTTCAGCAACGCCGACAACAAGGTGGTCGTCACCGAGCAGAAGTTCCTCAAGACGATCCAGGCGACTCAGTCGGACGTCGAGCACGTCGTGGTGGTCGACGGCGAGGCGGGCGAAGGCACGCTGACGCTGGACGACGTCATGGCACGCGGCTCGGACGACTTCGACTTCGAGGCCACGTGGCAGGCGGTCCGGCCGTCGGATCTGGCCACGGTCATCTACACCTCCGGCACCACCGGCCCGCCGAAGGGCGTGGAGATCACCCACGCCAACCTGATGGCCGAGGCCGACGCCATCGTCAAGCTCACCGCGACCACCGCGGACGACCGGATCACCTCGTACCTGCCGCACGCCCACATCGCGGACCGGATGACCGCGCACTACGCGAACCTGCTGATGGGCGTCCAGGTCACCACGGTGGACGACCCGCGCGCCATCGCGGCCGCGCTGCCGGACACCCGGCCGACGGTGTGGCTGGGCGTGCCGCGGGTGTGGCAGAAGCTCAAGGCGGGCGTCGAGGCCAAGCTGGCCGCGGAGGAAAGCCCGATCAAGAAGAAGCTGGCCGGCTGGGCGGTGGACGTCGGGATCAGGGCGGCCAAGCTGCGGCTGAACGGCGAGAGCGTCCCGCTGCCGCTGCGGATCCAGGCGCAGCTGGCGGACCGGCTGGTGCTCGGCAAGATCCGCCACGCGCTGGGTTTCGACCAGCTGCGGCACGGCATCAGCGGGGCGGCCGCCATCCCGATCGACACCCTGTACTTCTTCTGGGGCCTCGGCATCCCGGTCTACGAGGTGTGGGGCATGTCGGAGAACTGCGGCGGCGCCACGTCCAACGTGGCGGGTGCCAACCGGGTCGGGACGGTCGGCAGGCCGATGCACGGCATCGAGGTGAAGCTGGCGGAGGACGGCGAGCTGCTGCTGCGCGGGGCCGTGGTGATGCGCGGCTACCGCAAACAGCCGGACAAGACCGCGGAAGCGATCGACGCCGACGGCTGGCTGCACACCGGTGACATCGGCACGATCGACGAAGACGGATACGTGCGCATCGTCGACCGCAAGAAGGAATTGATCATCAACGAGGCCGGCAAGAACATGTCGCCGACCAACATCGAAAACGCGATGAAGGCGGCGTCACCGTTGATCGGCCAAGTGGTCGCGATCGGCGACAACCGGCCGTACATCACCGCGCTGGTGGTCCTGGATCCGGAAGCAGTGCAGGCCAAGAAGGACGATTTCGGCCTGGCCGAGCTGACGCCGTCCGCCGCGGCGGAGAATCCGAAGGTGCGCGACGCGGTGACCGCGGACATCCGGGAAGGCAACAAGCGGCTGTCCCGGGTGGAGCAAATCAAGCGGTTCGTCATCCTGCCGCAATTCTGGGAACCCGGCGGGGACGAAATTACGCCTACGATGAAACTGAAGCGCAAGCCGATCGCCGAGAAATACGCGGCGGACATCGAGGCCCTGTACTCGACGCCTGCCGGACCCGCGGTGATCGATCTCGGCTGACGCGGCAGCGGGCGGACCGTGCCGGACCCTCCCGCTGCCGTGCCTGCCAACGGCCAGCGGGAGGGTGTCGCATGATCCGGGTGTTCCTGGTCGACGACCACGAGGTGGTCCGCCGCGGTGTGGCGGACATGCTGGAATCCGATCCGGAGCTGGCCGTCGTCGGCGAAGCCGCCACGGCCGATCAGGCGTTGGCCAGGATCCCGGCGCTGAAACCGGACGTCGCGGTGCTCGACGTCCGGCTGCCCGACGGCAACGGGGTGGAGCTGTGCCGAGAGCTGCGCTCGTCGATGCCGCAGCTGCACTGCCTGATGCTCACCTCCTTCACCGACGAGCAGGCCATGCTGGACGCGATCATGGCGGGCGCCAGCGGTTACGTGATCAAGGACATCAAGGGCATGGACCTGGTCCGCGCGGTGCGGGACGTGGCGAGTGGCCGATCGCTGCTGGACAACCGGGCGGCCAGTGCATTGATCACCAAATTGCGCTCGGACACCAAACCGGAAGGCCCGCTGGCGTCGCTGACCGAACGGGAACGGACGTTGCTCGAGCTGATTGGGGAAGGATTGACCAACCGGCAGATCTCCGAGCGCATGTTCCTCGCCGAGAAGACGGTGAAGAATTACGTCTCCCGCCTGCTGACCAAGCTGGGGATGCAGCGCCGCACGCAGGTCGCGGTACTCGCCGCGAAGCTGCGCAACGACCAGGACCGTTGAGCGGCCGAGGTTCCCGCATGGTTGGGGACTTTTTGCCCTTCCTGCCACCCGCCGGCGCTGAGAGCATCAGTTGCCGAGGAGGTCGGGAATGCCTAGATCCAGGGAAGCCGAGCTTCTGAAGACGGTCCAGCACTACAAGACCCTGAGTGAACAGCTGCAGCACGCGCTGGAGAGCCGGATCGCCATCGAACAAGCCAAGGGAATTCTGTCGGAACGCTACCGGATCACGGTCGACGAAGCGTTCCAGCTGCTCCGCTCGTACTGCCGCGCGCACAACCTGAAGATCGCCGATGCCGCGCGGGCGTTGACCGTTCGCCCGGAGAAGCCGACTGCACCGACGGGTCACGCGGTAGCCTGATCACCCCTACGGCCCGGCCGCCGAGGCCGGGCCGTGTTCCACGACTGGGGGATCACCAACTGAGTTCGGCGCACCGCGCCGCCGCGCTGCGCGGTTCGACCTGCATGGTCGCGTGCTCGATGTGGAAGTCGTCCGCCAGTACGCGCTGCGCCTCGGCCAGCACCTCGGCGCTGTCGGCGTCGTCGTCGATGGTCAGATGCGCCGACGCCACTTCCATACCGGACGTG
The DNA here is from genome assembly GCF_002919275.1 of Thermocrispum sp. Lineage (NCBI taxonomy): Bacteria > Bacillati > Actinomycetota > Actinomycetes > Pseudonocardiales > Pseudonocardiaceae > Thermocrispum > Thermocrispum sp. The sequence continues at coordinate 14,557 of NZ_PKFA01000030.1, forward strand.
AGCGTCCAGATGTGCAGGTCGTGCACGTCCGTCACGCCCGCGATGCGCTCCAGCTGGCCGGCTACCCGCTCGACGTCGATCCGCTCCGGCGCGTGCTGGAACAGGATGCGCAGCGACCGCCGCGCCAGGCCGACCGCCCGCGGCAGGACGTAGACAGCCAGGGCGACACCGATGATCGGGTCGGCGTAACGCCAGCCGGTCAGCAGGATGACGGCGCCGCTGATCAGCACGGCGACCGAGCCGACGAGGTCGGCCAGCACCTCGAGGTAGGCGCCGCGCACGCTGAGGCTCTCCTGCGCGCCGGATCTGAGCAGCAGGAAGGCCACGAGGTTGGCCACCAGGCCGACCAGCGCCGTGACGACCACCGGCAGCCCCGGCACGTCCGGCGGCGCGGCGAAGCGGGTGACGGCTTCGTAGAGCACGTAGCCCGCGACCGCGAACAGCAGCGCGGCGTTGAGCAAGGCGGAGAGCACCTCGCCCCGGTACATCCCGAACGTGCGGGTGGACGTGGGCTTGGCGACCCGCGCCAGCACGATGGCCACCAACGCCATGCCGATGCCGAACACGTCGGTGAACATGTGCGCGGCGTCGGAGAGCAGGGCCAGGGAGCCGGTGAGCACGCCGACGGCCACTTCCAGCACCAGGATCGTCAAGCCGATGCCGAACGCCGCCAGCAAGCGCTTGAGGTAGCGCCCCGATGCGTGCCCCGGCCGCGTCGGACCGTGGTGGTGGTGATGGCCCACTGCGTCTCCCTCTCCGTCGGTCTTGCCCGAGGTAACCCACTGGGTCGGTGCGGATAACCCACCGGGTCGGTGCAGACACATTGTCAGATGCGCATATGTTCACGCAACGCCCCGGCGCCGTGATGCCGACCGCATGACAAGGCCGCTACGGGCATGCGCTACTCTTGCTACAGCACACCACACCGGTGGTTGCCCTTGTAGCTCAGTGGATAGAGCACTGCCCTCCGGAGGCAGGTGTCGCAGGTTCGAATCCTGCCAAGGGCGCACAGCGCAAGACCTGAAAGAACGGCCCCGACCAGCGGAAACGCCAGTCGGGGCCGTTTTCGTCTCCACGTGGCCTGCCACGGCCGAACCCAGCCGGACACGGGCACTTACGCGCAGTGCACGTGACGAGTCGAACGGGGCGCTGGACACGATGCCCTGACGCTTCCTGGACGCGCTGCCGGGCCACGCCGTCCTGTCCGCGCACACAGATGGGCGCAAGCGAAGCCGCCCGACTGACGACCAGCACCCACCGCCCCGCCCCGCACACACAGATGGGCGCAAGCGAAGCCGCCCGACTGACGACCGGCACCCACCGCCCCATCCCGCACACACAGATGGGCGCAGGTCTCCGTCACCACGCTGAGCGAGTGCCCTGCGAGAGCGCGGGCAGCCGGCCGCGCTCCGCTCAGCCGGACTGCCCGCCCTTCAGCTGCGGGAACTGGTCGTCCCGCCACTCCCCCGAACGAGCCTGCCCGGCCAACGACTGCTCCCGCTGCCTCAGCTCGACCCGGCGGATCTTGCCGGAGATCGTCTTCGGCAACTCGGCGAACTCCAGGCGGCGCACCCGCTGGTACGGCGCGAGGTGTTCCCGGGCGTACTTGAGGATGTCGAACGCGGTCTGCTCGGTCGGCTCGTAGCCGGGAGCCAGCGCCACGTAGGCCTTCGGCACCGCCAGCCGCACCTCGTCCGGAGCGGGCACGACCGCCGCCTCGGCCACCGCCGGGTGCTCGATGAGCACGCTCTCCAGCTCGAACGGGCTGATCTTGTAGTCGGACGCCTTGAACACGTCGTCGGTCCGGCCGATGTAGGTGATGTAGCCGTCCTCGTCCCGGGAAGCCACGTCGCCGGTGTGGTAGAAGCCGCCCGCCATGGCTTCCGCGTTGCGTGCCTCGTCGCCGCGATAGCCGGTCATGAGCGCCACCGGATGTGCCGACAGGTCGAGGCAGATCTCCCCCTCGCCGACGCCTTCGACCACCTTCCCGGTGGTGGGGTCGACCAGGACCGTCGGAATCGCAGGCAGCGGCCGCCCCATCGAACCCGGCTTCACCGGCGAGCCCGGGGTGTTGCCGATCTGCGCAGTCGTCTCCGTCTGGCCGTAGCCGTCCCGGATGGTCACGCCCCACCGGCGCTCCACCTGGCTGATCACCTCGGGGTTGAGCGGTTCACCGGCGGCCACCAGCTCCCGCAACGACTCCGGCTTGCCACCCAGATCCGCGTTGATCAGCATCCGCCAGACCGTCGGCGGAGCGCAGAACGAGTTCACCGCCTCGTCGCGCAGCCGGGTCAGCAACGACGCCGCGTCGAATCGCGCGTAGTTGTACACCAGCACGGTCGCCTCGGCGTTGTACGGCGCGAAGAAGCACGACCACGCGTGCTTGGCCCAGCCGGGCGAGGAGATGTTCAGGTGGACGTCACCGGGGCGGATGCCCAGCCAGTACATCGTCGACAGATGCCCCACCGGGTACGAGGCCTGCGTGTGGACCACCAGCTTCGGCCGGGACGTCGTGCCGCTGGTGAAGTAGAGCAGCAGCGTGTCGTCCGGGGCCGTGCCCGGGTGCTCCACCACGGGGTTCTCGATCCCGTAGGCCTGCTGCAGGTTCAGCCATCCGTCGGCGGGGCCGACCGACACCTTCCGGTAGTCCCCGGGCACGTCGGCGAACTTCCCGGTGTCGCCCGGGTTGCAGACCACCATGCTCGCCTCGGCGCGCTCGACACGGTCCAGCAGGTCCTTCGGGCCGAGTGCCGTGGTCGCCGGGAGGATGACCGCGCCCACCTTCATCACGCCGAGCATCACGTCCCACAACTCGACCTGATTGCCGAGCATGACGAGCACGACGTCGCCCTTGCCGATCCCGTTCTCCCGCAGCCAGGCGGCGACCTGGTCGGACCGGTGCGCCATCTGCGCGAACGAGACCGACGTGCGCTCACCCGCCTCGTCGAGGATCACCAGGCCCGGGCGGTCGTTGCCCCGGGCGATCTCGTCGAACCAGTCGTGCGCCCAGTTCCACCGCGGCCCCACGTCGGGAAACGTGAACTCGGCGGCGGCCTGGTCGTAGTCGTCACGGAGGTCGAGCAAACGGTCACGGGCGGCCCGGAACCGGGCGGTCGAGGTTGCGGTGTCCACGCTGACTCCCTTGCAGACGGTTCGCATCGGTGACGACGGCGAGGGTGGTCGAGGTCCGCCGAATGCGCAAGACCCGTCACTTCGATCGGGGGGCCGGCAGGCGCACCGCACCGCGCATGCCGGTGCCGCGCCCGGCCGGGCACATCACTACCGTGGTGCCAGCAGCCGCTCTCGCCGAAACGAGGACATCGACGCCTGATGACCAGCGACATCGACTTCGACGGTGCGCACGTCTATGCCATTCCGATGCGCACTCGCTTCCGTGGCATCACAGTGCGGGAGGGCATGCTGATCCGCGGCCCCGCCGGGTGGGCCGAGTTCTGCCCGTTCGCCGACTACGACGACGTCGTGTCGGTGTCCTGGCTGGCTGCCGCCGTCGAACAATGCGCCGTGGGATGGCCTGAGCCGGTACGCGATCGCATCCCGATCAACTGCACCGTCCCGGCCGTCGATCCGGTGCGCGCTCACGACATCGCGGCACGTTCCGGCTGCAGCACCGCCAAGGTCAAGGTCGCCGACCATCCCGACTCGCTCTCGGAAGACCTCGCCCGCGTGGAAGCCGTACGCGACGCGCTCGGCCCGAACGGCGCCATCCGGGTGGATGCCAACGGCGTGTGGGATGTCGACACGGCCGTGACGCACATCCGGCGGCTCGACCGCGCCGCCGGCGGCCTCGAGTACGTCGAGCAACCGTGCCGCACGATCGAGGAATTGGCCGCTGTCCGCCGCAAGGTCGACGTACGCATCGCCGCAGACGAGTCCATTCGCCGCGCCGAGGATCCCATGCGCGTCGCGGTCGCGGGCGCGGCGGATGTGGCCGTGATCAAGTGCACGCCGCTCGGCGGGGTGCGTCGAGCACTGCGCGTGGCCGAAGCCGCCGGGCTGCCCTGCGTGGTTTCCTCGGCGCTGGAAACGAGCGTCGGTCTGTCCGCCCAGCTGGCGCTGGCCGGGGCGTTGCCCGAACTCGACTTCGCCTGCGGCCTCGGCACGCTCGCCCTGCTCGAGGGAGACGTCGTTGCCGATGCCTGCTCACTGCGGCCGACCGACGGATACCTCCCCGTACCGCGGACGCCACCTGCCCCTGACCCGGTACTGCTCGAAACCTATGCCCCCGACCCCGCGCGAGCTGCGTGGTGGCGTGACCGGCTGGCGCGCGTCCGCGCGCAGCTCGCATCCGCCGAGCAAGTTTGACGCCGTCAGCGCCCGATTTGCACCTCGTCCGCGAGAACCAGCAGCTCCTTGCGCACCAGATCCGGGCGTTCGTCGACGATGAAGTGCCCGCAGCCCGGCACGCGCTCGAGGGTGTAGCTGTCGGCGCGCGCGGTTTCCGCCGCCGCCAACGCGGGGTGGATGGCCGGGTCGTTCATCCCGAACAGGGCGCGGATCGGCACGGTTGCGCGTCGGCGCTCCGGATGCCGGGCCAATGCCGGGAACTCGTGCAGCACGAACGTGCGGTAGGTGTCGCGGGCCGCCTTCGCGCTGACCGGATTGCGGAAGGCGTCCGCGAAGATGCGCGCCGCCGATGCGTCCACCCCCGCTTTCACGAGCAGCGTGTGGACGAAAGCGGTGTGGCGGTGCAGGGGAACGCCGGCGACCGCAACCACCGGCTGATACCCGAACCGCCACAAGTGCGGCAGCACCGTGGACGGTCGCTGCCAGGGGTGGGCGATGTTCAGCGCCAGCAAGCCCGCGATGCGTTCCGGTGCCCGCAGCGCCACCAGATACCCGATCCACCCGCCCCAGTCGTGCCCGGCCAGCAGGACCCGGTCGAGCCCGAGCTCGTCGAGCAAAGCCAGTACGTCACTGGCCACGGCCTCCTTCGACCATCGGTGCGGTGCCGGCCCCGACCAGCCGTATCCGGGCAAGTCGGGAGCGATGACGCGCATGCCGTCCGGTGGGTCGGCGAGCAGGTCCCGGTAGCAGTAGTGGTGCTGTGGCCAGCCGTGCAACGCCAGCACCGGGGTGCCCGATCCCGCTTCGGTCACGTGGAAGCGCACTCCCCTGGCGACGACCGTGTGCCGTCGCACGCCGGGAATCTCCGGCGGCGCCGATGCCTGCCGAGCGGTCATGCCCTGATCATCGGCCACCGACCGTGAACCCGGCCAGTCCCACGGCTGGCGAGCGGAGATCCCGTCACGCCGCGCACAGTCTCTCCACCGCGTCCGCCGCACGTTCGGCGCCGCCGCTGCGCCGTACTTCGTCGCGCAACTCGGCCAAGCGGTCCGCCTTGTCCATGGCGGCATCGACCGCTGCGCGCAGCCCCTCCGGAGTCAACGGTTCGCCGGGCCGGGTTCCGGCTCCGATCTCCACCAGGGTGTTCGCGTTCAGGAACTGGTCGACGGCCTGCAGCAGCACCACCGTCGGCACCCCGAACCACAACGACTCCCCCGCACTGGCCATGCCTGCGTGCATGACGAACACCGATGCGTGTTCGAGCACGTCCAGCTGCGGCTGGGTGCGTGCGGCCGTGATCCCGTCGGGCAATGGGGCGAGCGAAGCGGGGTCGACCTTCCCGGTGGCCAGCACCACGCGGTAGTCCCCGGCCAGCCCTTCGACACAAGCCCGGTAGATGTCCGGGCGCTGGGTGTAGCTGGTGCCCAGCGCCACGTACACCAATGGCCGGTCATCGCCGGGCTCCGGTGCCCAGCCGGTACGGCGTGCCGGGTCGGGACACGGTCCCGCAAACACGTACCGGCTGGAGACCCGGTCGGCGTTGGGTTGCAGAACCTTCGGGATCAGCACGACGCACGAGTCCGGCTTGCCGAGGAAATCGTCCGGGTCGACGACCATGCCGTGATCATCGAGCCACCTGCGCAGCGTGGCGTAGTAGCGCTGCCCGGTCGGCGACGCCTTCAGCTGCCGGGTGTGCTCGGCGATCTCCTCATCCATGCCCTCCCAGGCGACGTACGCGGTGGACAGCTGCACCGCGGGCACGCCCCAGTGGTGGGCCGCCACCCGGCCGGCGTGACCGCCGATGTCGTAGAGCACCGCGTCCGGCCGGGGAATCCGCTCCAGCATCGGCTGCACCGCGGCCAACGCGTCGTCCAGGAAGATCTGCATGGCCGCAGCGGTGTCTTCCGGCCAGTGTTCGTCGGCGTCCGGCATGATCGAGTCGTGGCTGACGACCTCGGCGCCAGTCGCGGCCACCAACCCGGCAAGCCGCTCCCCCACCACGTACGTCGCCCGGTGCCCTCGCGCGACCAGCTCCGCAATGACCGGAAGGCCCGGGTAGACGTGACTCGGCGCGGTCACGCCGGCCGTCACCAGATGCATGGTTGTGTTCACCGACCTTCCGTGGTTTCGCCGAACGAATCCGGTCAGCTCCCCGCGCGCAGGTCCAGCGCCCAGTCCTGACCGACGAGATCGTGCCCGAACTTGTGGATCTCCTCCTGCCGGACGAGCTGAAAGCCACGGGACTGGTAGATCTTGCGCGCCGAGGCGAGCAGGCTGACCGTCCACAGCACCATGCGCCGGTAGCCGGCATCGCGGGCGAAGGCGATGCAGGTGTCCACCAGGCGGCCGCCCAAGCCGCGGCCCCGCGCCGCCGGGTCCACCACAAGCACCCGCAATTTCGCCGTGTCCTCCTCGTCCCCGGCCACACACAGCACCGAACCGACCCGGCGGCCGTCCAGCTCGGCGATCCATCCGGCCTCACGCTCCGGGTCGTGGCCGGTGGCGTAATCGGCCACGATGCGGGCCACCAGCGCCTCGTACGAAGCGTCCCAGCCGTGCTCCTTGGCGTAGATCTCGCCGTTCGCCTGCACGATCCACCCGAGGTCCCCGGGTTGATCCAACCGCCGGATGGTGTCCATGACCACGCTCCGTTACTGAAACGACTGTGTCAGTCGTGTCATGCTAACGCCATGGCCGAGGCGACCTCCACTTCTTTCGACCCTCCTGGCTCCGGCGAAGCCACGCCTTCACCGCGCAAGACCGAATTGCTCGAACGCGCCTACCAGTACGCGTTGCAGCACGGCGTCGCGAACATTTCACTGCGCCCGCTGGCCTCCGCGATCGGCTCCAGCCCGCGCGTCCTGCTGTACCTGTTCGGCAGCAAGGACGGCCTCGTTCGGGCGCTACTGGCGCGCGCTCGAGCGGAAGAACTGCGACTGCTGGAGCAGCTGCGCGCCGAGCGGGGCGCGGAGCACACCGGCCTGGCCGTCGTCGTGGAGCGGATCTGGGACTGGCTTGCCGCCGAGGACCGACGCGGCTTGCTGTCGCTGTGGGTCGAGGGCTACGCACGCTCGCTGATCGACCCGGAAGGGCCGTGGGCGGGCTTCGCCGAGGACACCGTCGACGACTGGCTGAAGCTGCTGGCCGAACATCAACCGGCCGGGGAACGCGACACCGCCGAGGCAAAAGCCCGGCGCACGGAAGCCCTCGCCGTCCTGCGCGGGGCTTTGCTCGACCTGCTGGCGACCGGCGACCGTGCCCGCGTCACCGCCGCCGTCCACGCCTGGACGAGCCGCTAACGGGAACCGGCTGCCGCGAGCACCAGCTCCCCCGCGCGAGTTCGTCGTTGCCGCCGTAGGTCCGCCACCGCGACGGCGAGCGCAATGACCAGGAACGCCGAGGCCACCGAAGCGGCGTGGTCCAGGCCCGCGAGATGCACCGCCGCGGGCGCATCGACCAGCGAATACCCGCCGCCGTAGACCACGGTGTAGTAGGCCATGGAGGCCACGGCGACCCCCACGCTGTTGGCGATCCGCTGCCCGAGCTGACCGATCGCGCTCGCCGCGCTGCCCTCACCCGGCGGCACATCGCTCAACGTCATGGAATGGTTCGGCGAGACCACCAAGCCGGCACCGAGCCCCTGCGGCAACTGCACCAACGGGATCGCCCACAGCAGCACCCACGACGGCGCCAGATGGATCACCAGCAGCGTCGTGGCCATGCATCCCAGCGCCAGGGCCATTCCGGTCGCGGTCAGCACCCGACCTCGCCGCGCCACGAGGCGTCCGCCAGCCCAGGCTCCCACCACCGACGTCGCCGACGACGGCAACATCACCAGCCCGGCGAGGAACGGACTGAATCCTTCTGCCTGCTGCAGGTAGATCGTCAACCCGAGGACGAACCCGGGGCCGCTGGCGAACCAGGTCAGCGAGATCAGCACCCCGGCCCGGAACGACGGGATACGCAGCAGGTGCGCGGCGACGACCACCGAGTGCCCGGCCGCGGCCCGGCGCCTGCTGTGCCGGACGAACCAGACCCCCAGGACCCCGGCGACCACCAGCGTGCCCCACCGGGCGGAAACGTCGCCCGGCTTGCCCGTGGTGAAGACGAACGGCGTGAGCAGCGCGATCACCGCACCGCTGCCCAACGCCAGGCCGGCGAGATCGACGTCGACGACCCCCCGCGGCCGTCGCTGTTCGCCCCCGGCGAACGGCAGGATCGCGTGCGCGGCGACCACCAGTGCGAGCCCGATCGGCACGTTCATCATGAACACGCCACGCCACCCCAGCTCGGGGCTGGTCGTCAGCAACCCGCCCAGGCTGGGCCCCAGCGCCGTCGCCAGGCTCACGCACATCCCGTACACGCCGAACGCCCTGCCCCGTTCGGCGGGCGGGAACATCTGCTGCACCAGCCCCATCACCTGCGGCATCAGCATGCCTGCCGCCACCCCCAGGACGGCACGCCCGGCGATGAGCACGGCGGCCGAGGTGGCCACGGCACAGAGCACGCTGGCAGCCAAGTACAGATACAAACCGGCGTAGGTGAGCGCCAGACGCCGCCCCTGGTCCCCGGCCCGCCCGGCGGGCACCAGCGTCACCGCGAAGCACAGGACGTAACAGGCGGAGATCAGCTGCACCCCGACCGGCCCGGGGGCGAGCGCCCGCTCGATCGACGGGATCGCAATGGACACCTTGTGGATGTCCAGCAGCAGCATGCCCGCGGTGGTGCCACACAACACCAGCGCGAACCGTCGCCGACCGAGCGGAGCGCCCGGCTGGTCGCTGGTCGTCACAGCGGCCTGCCCCATGCCTGCGGGCTCAGGCTTCCTGCAGGATCTTGGTGTTGTCCACCAAGGCCTCGAACTCGTTGTCGCTGTCGATCAGGCCCCAGCTGGCCACCCAGGCCACCGTGCGGTCGAAGTGGTCCTGCGGGTACGGGCCGGGGTGGATGTAGCGGAGCCTGCCGAGCTTGAAGTCGCCCGGCTCCAGCTCCGCGATCGGCGCCGCCTGCTCGATGAAGTACCGCAGGTACGGGCGGATGTCCTCGTGGATCTTGTCCACGCCGCGCGCCACCGCCCGGTTGATCTTGGTGAACGTCTCCGCGTCGATGGCGTCGTTGGCGATCTCCGCGCCGTAGTAGTGCGCCTCGGCCAGCACCTTGTAGCCCAGCTTCTCGGCCACGGTGATCCACGGCTCCATCACCGCCACCACGTCGATGTCGCCGTCCCGCAGCGCCGCGAAGCGCTCCTTGCCCTTGATGCCGATCAGCTTGATGTCCTCGCGCGGCAGAAAGCCTTCCAGCGTCTGCAGCGCCAGGTAGTGCGACCCGTGGTGGAAGTTCACCCCCACCGGCACGCCCGCCAGGTCGCCGGGCACGTTGTAGGGCGAGTCCGGACGCACGATGATCGCCTGGCTGGCCACCGCCGCCCGCCTGGCCACCACCTTGCCGTTGACCTGGCTGTCCTGCGACCGGCGCAGCTGGCCCCACTCGCACGCGTTGTACAGCTGCGTCCGCCCCGCCTCGAACAGCTTGAAGCTGCTGAACGAGGACACCTGCTGCGGGCTTTCGATGAACCGCAGCTCCGTCTCGTCCTGCGTGGCCCTGCGCACCAGCTCGACGTCGAGCCCTTCGTCGGCGAAGTAGCCCTCCTCCTCCGCGACGTAGTAGGGCAGGTAGAAGACCGCGCTGGACGCCTCGATCTTGATCTTGGACATGTCGCCTCCGTAACCGTTGCTCCCGCATGGAGCTCGTGAACGGCCGTGACGCTAAGGCGCTCATCACCCATGGCGACAGCTTTTCCACATTGCGGGAGCATGTCCCACAAATGGGGTCGCCCGTCTAGCGTGCGCTGACGACGCATCGTGCACGGCAACCGACAACGCACACCGACGGGAGTGATCCATGAAGCGCAGGACGCGTCGCGCGGCGATCGCGACATTGGCCAGCTTGCTGACGGCCACGGTGGCACTCGCCGGGTGTGCCGACGGCGGGGCGCGCAGCCGGGCGTCCGACGACGGAACACCGGTGCGCGGGGGCACGCTGGTCTACCGGGCGGCCGGGGGCACCAAGTCCAACGACCCGGCGACCACCACCGGCTACGGCCTGGCGGTGCCGCTGCGCGGGGTGGTGGATTCGCTGGTCTTCCACACCGCCGACGGCGACTTCGCGCCGTGGCTGGCGACGAAGTGGAAGGTCAACGCCAACGCCACCCGCTACGAGTTCACCTTGCGCCGCGACGTGACGTTCAGCAACGGCGAGAAGCTCGACGCCGCCGCAGTCAAGCTCAGCTACCAGGCACTCCGGAAGGGCGGCGCGAAGTACGCGGTCGCGAACCAGTGGATCGGCGACCTGAAGCGGATTCGTACCCCGGACGACCACACCGTGGTGTTCGAGTTCAACCGGCCGAACTCCGGCTTCCTCCAGGCGGCGTCCAGCACGGTGCTGGGCATCGTGGCACCGGAGACCGCACGGCTGCCGTTCGAGCGGCGCCAGAACGGCCGCAGCATCATCGGGTCCGGGCCGTTCGTCATCTCGGAAAGCCGCGGTGACGAGGGCTACACCCTCACCAAGCGCGAGGACTACCACTGGCCGCCCGCGCCGGCCCGCAACCAGGGCCCGGCGTATCTGGACAAGATCGAGGTCCGGCACATCCAGGACAACAGCATCGCCGCGGCCGAGCTGCGCTCCGGCGGGCTGGACCTGCTGCACAACACCGAACCGGCGGACAAGACCGCGTTCGCAAGCAGCGACGAGATCACCATCCGGCGCGAGCCGTTGCCGGGCGCGGCCCTCGGTTTCGCGGTCAACACCGGCCAACCCGGCCTGGACGAGCGCGCGGTGCGGCGCGCACTGTCGCTGGCCATCGACCGCAAGGCGGTGCTGGCGCGGGCTTCGGCCATCGACAAGCCCGCGACCAGTGCCTACGCGGCCAGCAACCCGTTCCACACCGACCTGTCGGACAAGATCGTCACCGACGTGGCGGAAGCCCGCAGGCTGCTGGACGCCGCGGGCTGGCGCCCGGGACCGGACGGGGTGCGCACCAAGAACGGCACACGGCTGTCGTTCACCCTGGTCTACAGCCCGTCGACCATCTCGCACGAGCCGAACATCGCCGTGGTCCAGTCCCAGTGGCGAGCCATCGGGGTGGAGCTGACGTTCGGCAGCCTGACCCAGGCGGAGCTGAACCAGCGGCTGCAGTCGGGCGACTACTCATTCGCATGGGCATCCGGCACCCGCCCGGACGCCGACGTGCTGCGCTCCATCTACGGCGGCCTGGATCCCGAGCTGGACAAGGTCTTCGCGGGCATCCTCGCCGAGCCCGACGTCGCCAAGCGGAAGAAGCTGGCCGTCAAGGCCGCGTCCATCATCCTGGACGAGGCGTACTTCATCCCGCTGTACGACTTCATCCAGCCGCTGGCCTACCGCACCACCACGCACCTGCCGCTGTTCGAGGCCACCCACCTGCCGTGGCTGGGCGACGCGTGGGTCAGCAAGCAGTGATCCCGGGCCGAGCGAAAGCCACTGCCATGACGACTACACCTGCGGAAACGGTAGCGCGCCGGACACGGGCTGGCGGACTGCTGCGCACGGCAGGCAGCAGGCTCGCGCACGCCGCGGCGGTCATCTTCATCGCGTACTCCGCGACGTTCTTCCTGTTGTTCGTCCTGCCGGGCGATGCGGTGCTGGCCCGCATCGGCACCACGGACACCATCGGCTCGGCGGACGTGTCGCAGCTGAACCTCGACGAGCTGCGCGACGAGGTGGGTTTGACCGACGACCTGGGCACCCAGTACCTGCGCGGCCTGACCGGCCTGCTGCACGGTGACCTCGGCCGGTCCCTGGTCACCGAGGAGCCGGTGGCGGGCATGATCGCGGACGTCCTGCCGAGCACCGTGACGCTGGCCGCGGTCTCGCTGGTGCCGGCGGTGCCGCTCGGTTTCCTGCTCGCGGTGCTGGCGGTCAACCCACGGTCACGCCTCGTCCGCGCCGTCGCCTCGCTGCTGCCCTCGGCCTACGTCAGCCTCCCGGTCTTCTGGGTCGGGCTGCTGTTCATCTACCTGTTCTCGCTCACCCTCGGCTGGTTCCCGTCCAACGGCAGCGAGGAGCCCGCGGCGCTGGTGCTGCCCGCGACGGTGCTCGCCCTGCTCGGCGCCGCACAGTTCGCCCAGGTGCTGATCAGCAGCTTGCGCGCCGAGCTGGGAGCCAGTTACGCCGCGGTGACCGCCCCGGCGAAGGGGGCGGGCCGGTTCACCGTCGTCTGCCGGCATTGCCTGCGCAACGCCTCGTTCCCGTTCCTGGCCGTGTTCGGCCTGCGGGTCGGGTCGTTGCTGGGCGGCACCGTGGTGGTGGAGATGGTGTTCAGCCGGGCAGGCCTCGGCAGGCTCATGGTCGACGCGGTCAAGGCCGTCGACCTGACCGTGGTGCTCGGCCTCGTCGTGGTGCTGGCCGCGGTCTACGTGGTGATCAACATCCTGGTCGACGTCGGTTACGCACTGCTCGACCCGCGGCTGCGCCGGCCGTCCGGAGCAGGTGCAGGCAGCACGGAGGCACGCCCATGACCGATGCCACTCTGACCACCACGACACGTACGGCGGAGCGGCGGCTGAGCAGGCCGCGGGTTCGCGTCCGGGAGTTGCACGTCCACCTGACGCTGCTCGCCGGGCTGGTGCTGGTGGGAATGTTCCCGTCACTGGTGGCCCGGCACGACCCGTACGCGCTGGACGGGATCCCGTTCACCCCGCCGTCGGGCACGTTCTGGTTCGGCACCGACGAGATCGGCCGCGATCTGTTCTCCCGGGTGGTGCACGGGTTGCAGATCTCGCTGTTCTCCGCGGCGCTGGCCATCGCGGTGGCGCTGGTGCTGGGCGCGGTGATCGGCGTGCTGTCCGGTCTGCGGCCCGGTGGCCTGCTGGATCGGCTGCTCGGGATCGTCACCGAGTCGGTGATGGCCATCCCGTCGGTGCTGCTCGCGCTCGCCGTGATCACCGCCTACGGACGGGGCGCGTTCGTGGCCGCGGTCGCGATCGGCATCGGGGAGGCGACCGGGTTCGCCCGGCTCATCCGCGGCTGCGTCATGCAGGCGTCGACGCAGACCTACGTGGAAGCGGCGCGCACCTGCGGTGCGGGTCCGCTGCGCGTCGTCGTCCGCCACATCGTGCCGGCCATCTTCTCCCCTGTGCTCGCCTACACGGCGTTGCACTTCGGGCTGGCCATGCTGGCCATCGGCGCGCTGAGCTACCTGGGCTTCGGGGAGAGCCCGCCGTCGCCGGAGTGGGGTGTGCTGATCGCGGGAGGTCAGAAGTACCTGGCGCACGCCTGGTGGGTGGCGATCATTCCCGGGCTGGTGCTGGCCGCCGTGGTCGTGCTGCTCAACCGCATCGCCTACCTGCTGCAGGAGCGCCGATGACCGAACCGTTGCTGGCCGTCAGCGAGCTGACCGTGCGGTACCGGAGGGGCCGCAGCTGGGACACCGCGCTCGACTCGGTGTCACTGGAGATTCCCCGCGGTGAGGTCACCGCGGTGATCGGCGAGTCGGGGTCCGGCAAGAGCACGTTGGCGCACTCCGTCGTCCGCCTGCTGCCGGGCAACGCGGTGGTGGACTCCGGACGGATCGAGCTGGCCGGTGAGCCGCTGCCTGCGAAGAGCGAGCGGGAGTTCCGGCGGGTACGTGGCCGGCGCATCGGCTTCGTTCCGCAGGATCCGATCGCGTCGCTGAACCCGACGAAGACCATCGGCGCCCAGCTGCGGGAGTGCTTCACGCTGGCCGGGTCCGCGTTGCCACCGGCGGCCGTGACCGGACGGCTGCGGCAGGACCTGCGCGACGTGGGGTTCGCCGATCCGGACGACGTCATGCGCCGCTACCCGCACGAACTCTCCGGCGGCATGCGGCAGCGGGTGCTGGTGACCATGGCGTTCTCCAAGCGCCCGGAGCTGGTGATCGCCGACGAGCCGACCAGCGCGCTGGACGTGCTGGTGGGGCGCGAGGTGCTGGCCGCCATTCAGCGGGTCAGGGAGAAGCACTCGGCCACCGTCGTGCTGATCACCCACGACCTGGTGCTGGCCAGACGGCACGCGAGTCACGTGGTGGTGTTGCAGCGGGGGCGTGTCGTCGAAGCCGGCCCGGCCGAGCGGGTGTTCACCGAGCCGCACCACCCCTACACCGCGAGCCTGCTGCGCAGCTCGGCGCGGCTGGAGCGCGGGCGGGTGCTGAGCATCGCCGAGACCGTGCGTCCACGGCAGGTCCCGGAGCAGGACCGGCACGCGGACCCGGTGATCGAGCTGACCGGCGTGAGCAAGCGGTTCGGACCTGCTCGCCATGGCACGCAAGCGGTGGACGACGTGTCGCTGTCGGTCCGGGAGGGCAGCACGTTCGCGCTGGTCGGCGGGTCGGGCTCGGGCAAGACCACGACCAGCAGGATCATCCTGGGCCTGGAACGGCCCGACCGGGGCACGGTCCGGGTTCTCGGCCAGGACGTGCCCGCCCTGTCCCGCAAGCGACTGCGCGAGCTGCGCAGGCACATGCAGGTGGTGTATCAGAGCCCGTTCGCCTCGCTGAATCCTCGGATGCGCCTGGCGGACATCATCGCCGAGCCGCTGGTGGCCTATCGGATCGGACGCCGGGCGGACCGCCGAGACCGGGTTCTCCAGCTGCTCGATCTGGTGCATCTGCCCGCCTCGTACGCCGAGCGCAGGCCGGGCGAGCTGTCCGGCGGCCAGCGCCAGCGCGTGGCCATCGCCCGGGCGCTCGCGCTGAATCCACGGCTGCTGGTGCTGGACGAGCCGGTGTCCGCGCTCGACGCCACCATCCAGGCACAGATCATGGCGTTGCTCGGCGAGATCCAGACCGCGTTGGATCTGACGTACTTCCTGATCACCCACGACCTGGCGGTGGTGGCGGAGGTGGCGCAACACGTGGCGGTGATGCGGGCGGGCCGGCTGGTGGAGCAGGGCGCAGCGGCCGACGTGCTGCGAAACCCCGCCCACGACTACACCCGCGAGCTACTGGCGGCATGACGATCGCGGCCGTCTCGGGGCGTGGTTGCTGCAGGAGGCCCACCAGGCACGGCTTGCGGCTCAGCGAGCGGATCCCGGCCGACTTGCCTCAGCAAACCCGCCCCGGGGGCTGCCTTGGCACAGATCATGGAGGTCGTGACTGTCCACGCCCACCTCATGTCACCGCCCAGCCGACCCTGATGGATGCGTCGCGGACGCAGCGCCCGGACAGTGTCCAGCCGGGAGCCCGACGAGGCGCCGCGAACGCAGCACCCCGGACCGCTTCCACCCGAAAAGCCAACCAGGCACCGCGAACACAGCACCCCAGACACCTTCCACCCGAAAAGTCCCCTGCCCCGGGCCGCAGGCATCGTTCAGGCGCGCCCCAACCTCCGGCGCACGGTCCGGGTCCAGCACGGTGAATCCCGTCTGTGCG
>NZ_PKFA01000011.1:0-28068 GCF_002919275.1 Thermocrispum sp.
TGACCGGGCTGGTCGCGGCGGTGGCCGTGGCGCTCGCCTCCGGGGGTCCCCAACCGGTTCCGCACGCGCAACCGCAGGCCCAGCCGACACCACCCGCGGTGCAGGCGCCGAACAACACCCCCCAGGCGAACGAGCCTGCACCGCCACCGGAACGCCCGCAGCCGCAGCCGCCGGCGCCGCAGACCACACCGGGGCCGCGACCGGATTCTCCGCAGCCACCACCGCCGGCACCCCGGCCCAAACCGCCACCGGCCGAGCAGCCGCTCCCCGCGGACATCACCGTGGAACCGCCGGGCGGCAGCATCGAGCTCGTCCCGGGCGGCGGACCGACCGACCTCCCGATCACGGTGCGCAACGACGGCGGACGCAAGTCCGAACCGGTGACCGTCACGCTGACCCTGCCGCGCGGTGTCTCGGCCGTCGACCAGCCGGGCGGGGGCGGCACGCCCGGCGGGGCGACGTCGGCCGCCCTGCCCCGCCTGGCAGCGGCGAGCGCCCCCGGCGACGTGGTGAAGTGCCCGGGCGGCACCGGCGAGGTCACCTGCCGCACCCCCGACGGCCTGGCCCCGCAGGCGTCGGCGACGCTGGTGTTCCGGCTGGTGGCCGACGAATCGGTGCGGGACGGTCAGATCACCGGCACGGTGTCCAGCGGGACCACCACGACCTTGAAGATCCGCATCCCGGTGCGGGTCGAGGCCAAGGACGGCGTCGCGATCGACGTCAGCGCACACCTGTGGTACGTCTCGGCCACGGTGACCAACACCGGTCGGACGACCAAGCAAGCCACGGTCACGATCGACCACCCGATGCTGGTCGACGACTGGTCGGCGCTGGGCTTCGACTGCCTCAGCGGCGCGAGCGCCACCACCTGCCGCAGCCATCGCCCGCTGGCTCCGGGCACCAGCGCCCGGCTGCTGGTCCCGCTGCTGCACAGCGGCTTCCCGGCCTCGGTCACCGTCACCGCGCGCATCGGGGACGCCAGGGCGTCGCAGACCGTCCGCCCGTGGTGCCTGTTCGCCTGCGTGCCCAACCTGGTCCCGCAGCAGGTTCCTGGCACCGGGACCACCACACCGGCCGAGTCCGGCACACCGGCCCGGCCCACGGTTCCCGCTCCCGCCGCATCCGGCAAGCCTTCGTCGCCGGTGCGGCCCACGCCCCCACAGCCGCCGAGCTCCCGGCCGCCGTCTCCGCCGGAGCTGAAGCCGGACGGGCCGAGCAGCACCAAGCCGAGCTCACCGGCGCGGCCGCCGAGCTCGTCCCGTCCGGGCTGGCAGCCGACGTGGGAGCGCCCGAATCCCAAGCCGCGCTCCGGTCACGGCACGGACTTGTTCGACCGCTGGCTGCCCTGGTGACTTCGACCACGCGCCGGCACCCGATTCGTCGTACAGGGCGACGTTCCTGGTGCCGGCACGGACGTCAGGGAACGGTGGCCGAGACGTCGGCCACCCTGCGCCCGGCCCAACGCGCGTCACACCACCGGGCTCATAGACTGCCCGCGTCAGGCGTTCGTTGGGAGTCGTGAGCCGTGACCGTGATCGAAAGCTTGCTCGCGCGCGTGCCCGAGCCGCTGCGCGGCGTGCTCATCAAGCACCGGGAGAAGCTCAAGTTCGCGGTCGTCGGCGCGATCACGTTCGTCATCGACAACGTCATCTGGTACGCGCTGAAGCTCACCGTGCTGGAGGAGAAGCCGACCACGGCCAAGGCGTTCGCCATCGTGGTGGCCACCATCGTCTCCTACGTGCTGAACCGGGAGTGGTCGTTCCGCACCCGCGGCGGGCGGGAACGCCACCACGAGGCCGCGCTGTTCTTCCTGGTCAGCGGGGTGGCGCTGGTCGTGAACCTGATCCCGCTGCTGGTGTCGCGGTACGTGCTCGACCTCGAGGTGCCGCACGTCGAGCGGTGGGTGCAGGAGGTCGCCGACTTCACCAGCGGATCGATCGTCGGGATGCTGCTGGCCATGGTGTTCCGGTTCGTCGCGATGCGGAAGTGGGTCTTTCCCGACGAGCTCGGCGGCCGCCGCCACGACCTGCCGTGACGGCCGCGCTCACCGCGGGTTGCTGCTCCGCAGCGGCCGCTCGGTCACGTCGGTCGGCTTGGGCACCAGCAGGAACAGGCTGAACGTCGCCGGACGCTGGCTGGCCAGCTCCAGTCGCCCGCCGTCGGCTTCGGCCAGTGCCCGGGCCAGTGCCAAGCCGACACCGGTCGAGCCCACCCCGGACACGCCGCGGTCGAAGATGTGCGGGGCGAGGTCGTCCGGCACGCCGGGGCCGTTGTCGCTGACCGACACCACGACGCTCCCGTCGCCCGGGCGCGCCGACAACGTGACGGTGCCTGCGCCGTGCTTGATTGCGTTGTCCAGCAGCACGCCGACGACCTCGCGCAGCCGGGCGGGTGTGGCCCTGGCGATCAACCCGGACGGGACACGCAGCTTCAGGCCTCGGTTGCCTGCCGCGAAGACCGCTCGCCACTCGTCGGCGATCTCGCGCAGCTGCGCGCCCACGTCGACCGGCTCCGCCCCGGCTTCCCGCGCCGCGCGGGCCGCGGCCAGCAAGTCGTCCAAGGCGGCGGTGAGTTGATCCGCCTGGTCCTGCGCGGCGCGCGCCTCCGCGACCACGCCGGGGTCCTCGTGCGCGGTCAGCGCGTCCAGCCGCAGCTGCAGCGCGGTGATCCGGCTGCGCAGCTGGTGGGACACGTCACCGACGAACTGCCGCTCCCGCCGGATCAACGCCGACAGGGCCTCCGCCGAGGTGTCCAGCGCCTCGGCGATCATGTCCAGCTCGCGCATGCTGTACCTGGCGGAATCCGGCCGGAAGTCCCCGGCGCCCAGCCGCGCCGCCCTGGCCGAGATGCTGCGCATCGGCCGGGCCAGCCTGCGTGCCGTCACGCTCGCCACCACCATTCCGGTGCCCACCGACAGGATGGCCAGCAGCACCACCGCGAGCGTCACTTGCGTCTGCCTGGTGCGCACCGGGCCGGCGGGAATGGTCAGCTGCACCTGGCCGCCACCACCCAGGTTCGCCGTTTCGGTCAGCACGTCGCCCCGCGGTTTCGTGCCATGCCGGTACTCGCGTCCGTCCTGCCCGCGCACCAGCAGGTACCCGTCGTCCGGGATGGCCAGGCGAACCTGCCGGGTGTCGATGACCTCACCGGCGGCGATGGTGGTGTCCAGGCTCTTGGCGATACGCTGCGCCCTGGTGGCCAGGTCTTCCTTCGCCAGGCTGGACACCAGTTCCCACGCGGTGAAGCCGAGTGGGATGCCCAGCGCCGCTGCCGTGACCGCGACGGCCAACAGGATGGCGAGCAGGATGCGGCGATGCACGGCGCTAGTGTCGCCTCACTCCACGTTGAACCGGAAGCCGACGCCGCGGACGGTGGAGATTCGCTCGGTGTCGGTGGCCTGCGCGGGCTTGGTACCGCCCTTGCCGTCGATCTCGCCGGACGCGATGGCCAGCTTGCGGCGCAGCCAGGAGATGTGCATGTCCAGCGTCTTGGTGGTCTTGGAGTCCAGGTCGTTCCACACCTCGGCGAGGATCTCCTCCCTGCTGACCACCTGCCCCGCCCGGCTCATCAGCACCCGCAGCAGCTCGAACTCCTTGTTGGCCAGCTGGACCTCGACCCCGTCGACGGTGACCAGGCGCGCACCGAGGTCCATCCGCACACCGTTGGCCTCCAGCACCTCGGGCGCCTGCCTGCGCAGCAGCGCGCGGATCCTGGCCAGCAGCTCGGCCAGCCGGAACGGCTTGGCCACGTAGTCGTCCGCGCCCGCGTCCAGGCCGACCACGAAGTCCACCTCGTCGGTGCGGGCGGTCAGCATCAGCACCGGCAGCTCGGCACCGCGGGCGCGCAGCCGCCTGCAGACCTCCAGGCCGTCCATCTTGGGCAGGCCGAGGTCGAGCACGAGCAGGTTCACCGGCCGTTGCTGGGTCACCTCCAGCACGCTCGGGCCGTCGGTCACGACCTCGACCTCGTAGCCCTCCCGGTCCAGCGCCCGGGACAAGGGCTCGGCGATGGCAGGATCGTCCTCGGCGAGAAGAACCTTGCTCACGGTCTTTACCATACGGCGACCTGCCGATTACTCCATGCGAGGATCACACCGTGACACGCCCGTATGCCGACGACATTCACCTGGCCAAGCGTCTTGCCGACACCGCGGACGCGATCACCGTTCCACGCTACTCGGTACGTGATCTCACCGTGCGCACCAAACCGGACCGCAGCCCGGTGACCGATGCCGACCTCGCGGTGGAGGAGGCCATCCGCGGCGTGCTGGCCACCGAACGACCGCAGGATCGCATCGCCGGGGAGGAAGGGGGCGGCGAGATCGGCTCCGGCCGCACCTGGGTCCTCGACCCGATCGACGGGACCAAGAACTTCCTGCGCGGCGTGCCCGTCTGGGCCACGCTGATCGCGTTGGTGGACGACGGAGTGCCGGTGGTCGGTGTGATCTCCGCGCCGATGCTGGCCCGCCGGTGGTGGGCCGACGCCGGTGGCGGCGCATGGGTGGCCGACGCCTCGGGTGAGCGGCGGCTGCGGGTGTCCCAGGTGAGCGACTTGTCGGACGCCTACGTGTCGACGACGAACCTGAACACGTGGGACGAGTACCACTCGAAGCAGGCCTACCTCGATTTGGTGGCGGCGTGCTGGGAGAACCGGGCGGTCGGCGACTTCTGGTCGCATTGCCTGGTCGCCGAGGGCGTGATCGACATCGCCGCCGAACCGATCGTGAACCCGTGGGACGTGGCCGCCGTGCAGGTGCTGGTGACCGAGGCCGGTGGCCGGTTCACCGACCTGACCGGCGCCGAACGGTTCGACGGTGGCAACGCGCTGTCCACCAACGGGGTGCTGCACGAAGCGGCGTTGCGGATCCTCTCCCGTTAGGTCGTTCCGCGTGCCCGGTTCCCGTCGCTCCTGCGCGTCACCGGTCTCCTGCGCGTCACCGGCCTGCGGTGCTCGGTGCCCGGCGTCACGACTGGTCGACAGGTGACCGGCCGGGGTCCCGCTCCGGCAGCAGACCCACCGCGCCACGGGCGACCTGCGACCAGGCCAGCCGCCCGAACAGGTAGTGGCAGGCCACCTGCTCGTTGGTGAAGCTGGCCCAGTCGTACCGGATGCCGTGCTCCCGCCAGAACACCTCCCAGGTCACCACCGTCTGCTCGGCCGGCTGCGGGTCGCCGGGCTGGGCGGCGGGCTGCACCTGCTCGGTGCGCAGCACGCACCACGTGTTGTCCGCCTCCTTGCCGATCGAGATCACCTCGTGCGGGACCCCGATCGCGTCCAGCCAGCTGGCCAGTGACTCCAGGTTCATCGCGTGCCTTCCGTCTGCTCCGCGGGCGCCTGCCCGCTGCCGCCGCCCGCGCCGGTGTCCGCCGCGGCGGCCTCGCTCGCGGCGCCGCTCGCTTCCACTCGATCGCCGGCCTGACCTGCCGCGCCCGCGCCGGTGGCCTGCCCGGTGTCGTCGCCGGTGAGCTCGTCGGTGATCTCCCGCAGGTACCCGAGCACGACGAGGTCGTCCGCGGGATACACCGCGCGCAGGCGCTCGGCACCGCCCGGCTGGCCGAACCACGGCGCCACCGTGCCGCGCCACACCGGCATCGGCCGCAGCACCCGGTAGCGCCGGTAGCGGGTGTCCGGGCCGGGCGGAGGGAGGGACCGCAGGCGATAAGCGGTGCCGCCGGGGTGGAAGACCCGGCCCCGCGGCGTGCCGAAGCGGTCGATCACCGTGCCTTCGCCGAGCATCACCGCTTCCCCTGGCTCGTGGCAGCCCTCCGGGCACGCCTCGGCAGGCGGCCACGCGTACTCCGGTGGCTCGCGGTCGGCGACCAGGTAGCGACGCTGCCACTCGTCCGAGTCCATGCCCGCCAGCGGGTCGTACCGCTCGAACAAGGCCGTGAGCGCGGGATGATCCCACGGCAGGCCCGGCGAGGGGACCGCCCGTTCCGGCAGCACCTCCGCATCGTCGAAGACCGACGACCTCGGGTGGTCGTACGGCGGGAAGCGGGACAGGAACTCGTCCGGATCGTGGCGCCGGGGCGGCAGCTGGCGGCTCGGCTTGCTGGACGCCACCGGCAGATGGCCGAGCGGGAACATGTGCACCCGGAACAGCGCCACGATGCTGGCCCGGTCCTTGCGCGGGGTGCCGTACGCGGGCTGCTCCTGCGGCGGGCCGGGCCGGGGGTGCGGCTCGGGTTGCGGCTGCACGACGCCGGACTTCAACCCCGTGGCGGGGACGTTCGGCGCCACCGGCCGGCCGGTGATCGGTCCCTGCCAGCCTGCAGGGGGCGGGGCGGGACGGTTCGCGACGTTGCCGTCCGCCGCACGCGCACCCCCTCCCGGCGGCCTGCCGGGTGGTTGCGCCGGATGCGGCTGCTGCCCTGGCTGGCCAGGGGTGCCCCCCACCACGCCGGGATACCCGCCCGCGGGCGGTGCCGCCCCGGGCGCGGCCAACGGCGGACCGCCCAAGCCGGTGACCGGCGCGCTGCCGAAGCCGCCTGCCGGTTGCGGTGGCCCGCCTGCCGGCGGCACGAGCGGCGGACCAGGCGCGGAAACGCCTTCCACGAACCCGGCGAGCGATGTCTGCCCAGGAGGACCCTGGTGCGGATGCGGCGCGGTGAACCCCATCGGCGGTGTGGGTGCGCTCATCCACGCGGGCACCTGATTTCCCATCGGCGGGGTGGGCACGTCGCCACCGCCGGGCTCGACACCGTGTGATGGCTCATGGCCCCCTCCGGCATCGTCCCGCGACACGACGTCGTCCGGAACGGCACGCTCGCCTGCATCGACGACTTCCCGGCCGTGCAGGACGTCAGCGACGCGGCCGGCGACCCGGTCGTGCACGTCACCGATCCGGTCCGGTGCCTCCCTGACCCGGTCGGCGACCTCGTCGACCGATGCGGGCACATCGGAGAGGCGGTCGCGCACATCGACGGCCCGTTCGGAAACGTCGGCCACCTGGCCTGCCACGTCGGGAACCCGATCACGCACGAGTCCCAGCGGGCCGTCGTCGAAGTCGGCAAGCTCGTCGAGCGCGTCGGTGGCCTCGTCCGTCCAGCGATCGGCCGTGCGGTCCACGGCGTCCAGCGAGCCGGACACCACATCCGGCACCCCGCTGACCGCCGCCAGCAACGACCCGGGCCCACGGCTCCCGGTCAGCGGATCCAGCACGGGCGAGGCATCCACCTCACGCGCGGTGTCGGCCACCGCGCCGGCCAGCGACTCGGTGATCGCGGTGACGTTCGCGGCGACTGCGGTATGCAGGTTCCGCACGGTCAACAGCGCCTCCGGATGCCCGCCGTCGGCCGCAGCGGCCGCGGCCTCCTCGGTGCGCGCGGCGTCGGCCAGCTGCCGAATGATCTCGACCTTCGCGGCGCCCACCTGCCGCGCGGCGTGCTCCAGCCGGTCGGCCGCCTGCTCCGCTGCCCGAGCGGTACCGGTCAGCAGCCCGGCGTCCGGTGCGACGAACTCCGACCAGGCCCGTGCCGCTTGCTCGGCCGCCTCTCCCGTCATGCTGGCCACGGCGGCGGCCGCGGTGGCATCCGCCTCGGACGCCAGCGAACGGAGTCCCCGCGCGGCTTCCCGCCAGGCGTCGGCCTGCTTCTGCATCGCGTCCTCGTCGGCCTCCGGCCAGTGCGCGCCGACGCGCCGAGCGATGCCGGCCAGCTCCGCAGGAAGCTCGATACCCACGCCGCTAGCCCTCCCCCAGGCCGTGCCTGATCCGGTCCGCGGCGTCCGCCGACGCACCGTCGGTGGCTCGATACGTCCGTGCGGCCTTGGCGAACGCGCTGCCCATGTCAGCCAGCTTCGCGCTCAGGTCCGTCAGGCGCTGCACGGTCTGCTCGGCGGCATCGGCGTGCTGGTCGGCGAACCGCCTGCCGATGTCGTCGTTCCCCCACGGGGCTGGACCGTCCAGGGCCGCGCGCAGGTCGTCGGCGAGGTTTCTTGCGCGCTGTGCGTGCTCGTCGAACTCTGCGGCGCGCGCCGCGAGCCGTTCGACGTCGGCACCGTGGTCGGCGGTCACCGGCTCGCCCCTTCGGCCGGCTCGGCGGCCCGGTCGTCACCGGCACGGATCTCGGCCGGGGAGAGGTCACCGGTGCCGAGCAGCAGCGCCTCGGGATCCACCCCGGACGGCAGCGCGGGCGCCAGCACGGCGCCGGCCTTGGCGACCGCCGACGCGGCGGCCTGCCCGGCCAGGCGGACGATCTGCTCGGCAAGTTCCGCGGGCGTGAAGCGCTGGTAGGCCTGCTCGGTGATGGTCAGTCCGGTCAGCGTGCCGCGGGGCCCCACCGTGGCGCTGACCGAGCCGTCGGGAGTGCTCGCCGTCGCGGTGATCGAACGCAGCGTGCGGTGCAGCCCGGCCAGCTGCTCGCGGCCGCGCCGATACTCGCCGAGAAGTTCGTCGACCCGTGCTCGGTACTCGGTCACGGCGCCCTCCCGGTCCAGTGCGTCCTGCAGCACAGCGTCGGTCATGGCGCCCCGCACCCGGGTACGGCGCGGTGCGCAAGCGGTTAGACGCTAACGCACCCGGGACGGTTCCCACCGATTCGTCGTCGTCCCTCGATCGTGATCGAGCGCACGGCGCTGCCGGGCCACGTCTTCGCCCGCACGCCCGCTACCAGGCCGAACTCCGCAGCCGGAACCTCGGTGCCAGGCCGCGGGACCTGGCGGCCACGCTGCCTGCCCAGCCGCGCAATGGCGAAGAACCGCCCGGCGGCGACGGAGACCATCGCAGCGCCGATCCAGGCAAGTGTCTCTCCCGGACGACCCAGCTCCCCGTACGGCTGTCGTTCCGGTGGATCGTGGCGGCGGTGCGTCGACCGCGCTCTGCAGCTTGGCCCGCTCCGACCTGGTGCCCCGTCCACGGCGAGTTCCTTGACCAGGTTGCGCGTGGTCTTGCTGAGCCTCGATGAAGCCCTCGACGTGCACCCGGCCGGAGGCGAACGACACAGCCGACGGCAGACAGTCCAGGACGGCACCGTCTTCGACCCGGACATGCACGTCGTGTGCGTCGTCGCAGCCGACTCCCGGCACGATTCCGACGACGTAGACGTCGTCGATGCGGTGGTGCTGTGCGAGCCCCACGAGCAGCAAGATCGATCCGCCGACGAGCATGCCAGCCATCAATGACCCGAGCACGAACAGCGTGATCTTCGTACCCTCGGTCGTGACGTGGGCTCACTCGGCCAGCGCACGCACCACGCGAGAAGGCGCCGGCCTGCCCAGCTGCTCGGCCATCCACGTGCTGACGCCGACAAGGGCGTCCACATCGACCCCGTGCTCGATACCCAAACCGTCGAGCATCCACACCAGATCCTCGGTGGCCAGGTTCCCGGTCGCCGACTTCGCATACGGGCAGCCGCCAAGTCCGCCCGCGGACGAGTCGACCGTCGTGACACCTTGCTGCAGCCCCGCCAGCGTGTTGGCCAGCGCCTGACCGTAGGTGTCGTGGAAGTGCACCGCCACCGCGTCCACCGGCACGCGCTGGGTGACCGCGGCCAGCACCGCTTCGACGTGCCCGGGCGTGGCCACCCCGATGGTGTCGCCCAGCGACAGCTGCCAGCAGCCCATGTCGTACAGCCGCCCGGCGACCTCGGCGACCTGCTCCGGCCGGACGTCACCCTCCCACGGGTCGCCCCAGCACATCGACACGTAGCCGCGCACCCGCATGCCCGCGTCCCGTGCCCGCGCGACGACGGGCTCGAACAACGCGAACTGCCCGTCCAGGGTGTTGTTCAAGTTGCGCTTGGCGAACGTCTCGGTGGCGCTGGCGAACACCGCGATGTCCTCGACCCCGGCGGCGAGCGCGCGCTCCAGCCCCCGCTCGTTGGGCACCAGCACCGGATAGCGCACACCGGCGCGGCGCTCCAGCCGCTCCAGCAGCTGCTCGGCGTCCGCCAGCTGCGGCACCCACTTCGGGTGCACGAAGCTGGTCGTCTCGATGGTGGTCAGCCCCGCGTCGGCCAGCCGCTGGACGAACTCCAGCTTGACGTCCACGGCGACGGTCGATTTCTCGTTCTGCAGCCCGTCCCTCGGTCCGACCTCCCAGATCGTGACCCGCTCCGGCAGCCGCCCGGACCGATGCACGGACGGCAGACCGACGTCACGCGCACCGCCCACGCTTACCGCCCCCTGCGCGGCAGGCGCTGCGTACCCTGCTGACCCTGCTCGGGATGCTCGGCGTCGTAGTCGTCGTACGGGTTGTCGTTGAGCTGCCGGTAGATCCACGTGTGGACCTTCTCCACCTGCGGGATGTCCGAGAACTCCAGCGGCTCCTCGGACGCCGACTCGATGATCAGCGTGCCGCAGCCGAAGATCCGGTCCACCAGGTCGTGCTCGAACCGCACGCTGTGGATCCGGCCCATCGGGATGTCGATGCCGGTACGCCTGATGACGCCCTCGCGCGCGATCACCCGGTCGGTGGTGACGATGAAGTGCGTGGTCCGCCAGCGTACGAACGGCGTGAGCACCAGCCAGATCAGCAGCACGGCGGCCACCGCGACGATGGCCACGAGCGCGACCATGTCCCACGGTGCGGCGGCGTCACTGGCCAGCAACCCCAGCCAGATGGCGGCGGCGACCACGATCGCGCCGATCAGCAGCGGGAAGATCAGCATCTTGAAGTGCGGATGCTTGTGCGCGATGACCTGCTCGCCCTCACTCAGCAAGCCCTTGGGGTAGCCCACCTCAGCACGCTCCTGTGTCGTTTCCTGCCGGCCTGCTCACCGTAGCCGTTTCCGGCCCGATGCAGCAGGTGATCGGCGAATTATCCCGCCGTGGGCATGATCACCGCACGTGCACCACGTCGCCCGCGAAGACGGTCGTCGCGGACCCGTCCGGCTTGCGCACGATCAGCTGCCCGACGGCGTCGATGTCCACCGCCTCGCCCTCCAGTTCGCCGTCCGGCAGCAGGACACGGACCGTGGTGCCCAGCGTCGCGCACGCCTGCCGGTAGGCGTCGAGCAACCCGGCGGCGGACAGGTCGCCGCCAGCGGCCCGCCACGCCGCTTCCCGCACGTGCAGGGCTTGCAGCAGGGAGACGGCCAGGGCCGTGCGGTCCGGGTTCCGCGCCCCCGATTCCGCCAACGACACCGCGGCCAATCCCCCCGGACCGGCCGGCACGTCGCCGAGCGCGAACACGTTCAACCCGATCCCCACGACCACGGCGGGCCCCCCGGCGTCCGGGACGAGCTCGGAGAGCACGCCGGCGAGTTTGCCGCCGCTTGCCAGCATGTCGTTCGGCCACTTCAGCACCGCGTCGACGCCGGCGCTCCTGGCCACTTCGAGCAGAGCCAGCCCGGCCACGATGCTCAGCGAGCCGACACGCTGCGTCGGCACCCCCGAGGGGCGCAGCAGCACGGACAGGTAGATGCCCGCCCCGGGCGGCGACACCCAGGTGCGGCCCCGTCGCCCCTGGCCCGCGGTCTGCTCTTCGGCGAGCAGCACCGTGCGGTCGGCCGCGCCGGCGTCCGCCGCGGCACGCAGATCGGCGTTGGTGGACCCGGTGGACGCCACCACGTCGACGGCGGCGTAGCCACCTGCCGGAGCGAGCAACGCGGCGCGCAACGCCGCCGCGTCGATCGGCCGGGCTGCTGTGTCGTCACGGGAATCCGGCATGCCGCCAGCCTACGGTGAGGTGGCCGACTTCACGTGCTGACAACGCCCGATCAGCCGTTAGGCTCGCTGGCTATGAGTTCTGCGACGGAACCGATCGGGAGCGCGCCGGACGAGGCCCCGGACATCCACACCACCGCGGGCAAGATCGCGGATCTGTACCGGCGCAACGACGAGGCGGTGCACGCCGGGTCGGCGCGGGCGGTGGCCAAGCAGCACGCCAAGGGCAAGAAGACCGCCCGCGAGCGGATCGACATGCTGCTCGACCCCGGCTCGTTCGTCGAGCTGGACGAGCTCGCCCGGCACCGGTCGACGAACTTCGGCCAGGACCGCAACCGGCCCTACGGCGACGGCGTGGTGACCGGCTACGGCACCGTCGACGGCCGACCGGTCTGCGTGTTCTCCCAGGACGTGACGGTCTTCGGCGGCTCACTCGGCGAGGTGTACGGGGAGAAGATCGTCAAGGTCATGGACCTGGCGATCAAGACCGGCAGGCCGATCATCGGGATCAACGAGGGCGGCGGCGCGCGCATCCAGGAAGGCGTCGTGTCCCTCGGCCTCTACGGCGAGATCTTCCGTCGCAACACGCACGCATCCGGCGTCGTCCCGCAGATCTCGCTGATCATGGGTGCCAACGCGGGCGGCCACGTGTACTCGCCCGCGCTCACCGATTTCGTGGTGATGGTCGACCAGACCTCGCACATGTTCATCACCGGCCCGGACGTGATCAAGACGGTCACCGGTGAGGAAGTCACGTTCGAGGACCTGGGCGGCGCGCGCACGCACAACACCAAGTCCGGCAACGCGCACTACCTGGCCTCCGACGAGGAAGACGCCATCTCCTACGTCAAGGAGCTGCTGAGCTTCCTGCCGTCGAACAACCTGGACTACCCGCCGGTGTTCGAGCACACCCCGGCCGTCGGCCAGTCGGTCGCCGACGACATCACCGACTCCGACCGGGAGCTGGACACCCTCATCCCGGACTCGCCCAACCAGCCGTACGACATGCGCGAGGTCATCGAGCGGGTGATCGACGACGGCGAGTTCCTCGAGGTGCACGAGCTGTTCGCGCCCAACATCGTGGTCGGGTTCGGCAGGGTGGAAGGCCACTCGGTGGGCATCGTGGCCAACCAGCCGACGCAGCTGGCGGGCTGCCTGGACATCAAGGCGTCGGAGAAGGCCGCGCGGTTCGTGCGCACCTGCGACGCGTTCAACATCCCGGTGCTGACGTTCGTGGACGTCCCCGGGTTCCTGCCGGGCACCGACCAGGAGTGGAACGGCATCATCCGCCGCGGCGCGAAGCTGATCTACGCCTACGCCGAGGCGACCGTCCCGCTGGTCACCGTCATCACGCGCAAAGCGTACGGCGGCGCGTACGACGTCATGGGGTCCAAGCATCTCGGCGCGGACATCAACCTGGCGTGGCCGACCGCGGAGATCGCGGTGATGGGCGCGCAGGGTGCGGCGAACATCGTGCACCGCAAGACGCTGCAGAAGGCCGCCGAAGAGGGCAAGGACGTCGAACAGCTGCGGCAGCAGCTCATCCAGGAGTACGAGGACACGCTCTGCAATCCGTACGTTGCCGCCGAGCGTGGATACGTCGACTCGGTCATCCCGCCGTCCTACACGCGCGGCTACGTGGCGCGTGCGCTGCGGATGCTGCGGGAGAAGCGTGAGTCGCTGCCACCCAAGAAGCACGGGAACATCCCACTATGACCGGCGAGAAGAGCAGTGCGAAGGACGACGAGAAGCGGCCGTTCCTGCGGGTCGTCCGAGGCACGCCGGACGACGAGGAGCTGGCTGCGCTGACCGCGGCGCTGGTTGCGGTCAGCGCAGCCACCGCGCAGCAGAAGGACAAGCCAGCGGCGCGGTCGGCGTGGGCGGACGTCGAGCCACGGCTGCGGCAGCCGCTGCGGCCGGGGCCCGGAGCCTGGCGGGCCTCCGCCCGGCTGCGGTAGCGAACCTGCCTGCCGGGGCGGCGTGCCGGGCGGCCGGAACGGGCTCTGTCCTGGGCACGGTGGCCGCCGCGCACACGCTGAGACGAGCAGCCCCTGGCCCTCGCACAGCTCGGGAACGCGACGGCCCGCCCACCCGGACCCGGCACCACGCCACCACGCACACGCGGAGACGAACAGCACC
Source organism: Thermocrispum sp. (assembly GCF_002919275.1). Lineage (NCBI taxonomy): Bacteria > Bacillati > Actinomycetota > Actinomycetes > Pseudonocardiales > Pseudonocardiaceae > Thermocrispum > Thermocrispum sp. The sequence goes on from NZ_PKFA01000011.1 coordinate 13,744, forward strand.
TGACCCTCGCACAACCCGAGGACACGACGGCCCGCCCACCCGGACCCGGCACCACGCCACCACGCACACGCGGAGACGGGTTGGGCGGTAGTGCTAGAGCTTGGGGATGATCCGCACGCCGCCGCGCACATGCGGAGACGGGGGTGCAGCAGGCACGCGAGAAGGCGCTCGCTGCACGGCCGCTGCGCACACGCGGAGACGAGCGTGCTGCCGCATCGAGGTTTGCCATGCGGTCAACGGCCACTACGCAGTCGCGGGAACCTCGTCGCGGGAACGGTGAAGCGATCACGAAGCACCGGTGTCCCGGCCATCGTCCGCGGCCATGCCGATCGACCAATCCGGAAGATGATCGACGGCCGCGCCGGGGATTGCCCGGTGATTTGTCGACAAATCACCGGCGCAGCGGCACGACTCGCGGGCAGGAGCCCGACAGTGAGCATCACCGTCCCGCAGCTGTGAGCATCACCGTCTGAGCATCACCGTCCCGCACCCATTCACCACGGCACAGCAGCGGGCGGCCTGCACCGGTGCCCAGGCAAGTTCGGCCTAGACTCCGCAGTCATGCGGTTCGTGCTGGCTTCCGCCTCCCCTGCCCGCCGCGCGGTGCTGCGCGCCGCCGGGATCGACCCGGTCGTGCGGGTGTCCGGCATCGACGAGGACGCCGTGGCCGCGGAGCTGTCCGACCCCACTCCGGAGCAGCTCGTGGTGCGCCTCGCCCAGGCCAAGGCCGCCGCGGTGGCCGACGAGCTGACCGCCGAGGGACACACCGGCGAGTCGGTCGTCGTCGGCTGTGACTCGATGTTGTCGTTCGACGGCGAGGTGGTGGGCAAACCCGGCACCGCCGACGTCGCCAGGCAACGGTGGCGGCGCATGGCCGGCCGCTCCGGCACGCTGATCACCGGGCACGCGGTCGTCCGGCTGGACGGCGATGCGCGGGTCAAGGAGGCCTCGGCCAGCGAGTCGACCGTGGTGCGCTGGGGCCGTCCCAGCGAAGCCGAGCTCGAGGCGTACGTGGCCTCCGGCGAGCCGCTGCGCGTCGCGGGGGCCTTCACCCTGGACGGCCTGGGCGGCTGGTTCGTGGAAGGTGTCGACGGTGATCCGTCCAGTGTCATCGGCATCAGCCTGCCGCTGACCCGCCGGCTGCTCAGCGAGGTCGGGGTGCGCGTCACCGACCTGTGGCGACCGGACGCCGACGACCTCTGACCCAGCATCCACGCCAGGCACGCGCGATCGTCGCCGGCGTCAGGAATTATTCCCGTTCCCGCATAGTGGGCGAACTGTCCACGACCACCCGATCGGAGGACCCTCGTCCGGGGGCGCCTACCGGCGCCGATTCACCTGGAGGGCATCGTGTCACAGACATCCGACCGGGAAAGGTCGTTCCTGCGTACCTACACGCGCCCGCGCGTGTTCGGCAGCGCGGTCATCGCCGCATTGCTGCTCGGTGTGCTGGCCGGCGCCATCGCGCGCAGCACCGAAACGGCATGGCTGAGCGACGCGCTGGACGCCGTCGGGTCCACGTTCACCACCCTGTTGCAGCTGGCCGTGCTGCCGCTGGTGTTCACCGCGATCGTGGTGGGCATCAACTCGCTGCGCCAGCTGGGCGGGGGCAAGGAAGCCGCGCGGCTGGGCGGCAAGACGGTGCTGTGGTTCGCCATCACCTCGTTCATCGCCGTGCTGATCGGCATCGCGGTCGGTCTGCTGATCGACCCGGGCGCGGGCGGGCTGAACGCGGCGCCGACCGAGGAGAACACCGCACGGGCCGCGGAGAGCGTGTCGAACTGGGGCTCGTGGTGGAGCTTCCTGGAGAGCCTGATCCCGGGCAACGTGGTCGCCGCGTTCGCCGAGGGCGGCACGCTGCAGGTGGTGTTCCTGGCGGTGATCGCGGGGGCTGCCGCCTACTCGCTCGGCGAACGGGCCAAGCCCTTCGTCGACCTCAACGCGAGCGTCTTCGAGATCGTCCAGCGGTATCTGCGGTGGATCGTGCTGCTCGCGCCGCTCGGCGTGTTCGGCCTGATCGGGGCCGCGGTGGCCACCTACGGGGACGAGCTGTTCCGCCCACTGGCGTCCGCCACGCTGGCCGTCTACGCCGGGACGCTGCTGGTGTTGTTCGTCGTCTACCCGATCCTGCTGCGGCTGGTGGCCAAGGTGTCCCCAGCCAGGTTCTTCAGCAAGGCGTGGACGACGCTGCAGTTCGCGTTCGCCTCCCAGTCCTCCGGCGCCACACTGCCGCTGACCAGGCAGACCGCGGTCAACCTCGGGGTCCCGCCCGCTTACGCCGGGTTCGCCGTTCCGCTGGCCAGCACCACGAAGATGGACGGCTGCGCGGCCGTCTTCCCGGCCGTCGGCGTCATCTTCATCGCCAACATTTCCGGGATCACGCTGAGCATCGGGCAGTACGCGGGCATCGTGGCGGCCGCCGTGTTCGGCGCGCTGGCCACCGCGGGCACCACCGGCTGGCTCACCGCCCTGACCCTGTCGGCCACCGTCGTCGGCCTGCCACCGGAACAGATCGCGCTGGGGATCGCGCTGTTCTACTCGATCAACCCGATCATCGACATGATCCGCACCGCGACCAACGTGGCCGGCCAGATCGTGGTGCCGGTCGTCGTGTCGCGCTCGGAAGGGTTGCTCGACGACGAGGTGCTGCAGGCGCCGAGCCGTCCGCCGCTGCTGGAGGACACCGGCGAGCAGCCGTCACCTCGGCCGGAAACCCCGCACAGGACGGCCACCGAACCGGCACGAGCCTGAAGTGCCGGACACGGCCGCGGCCTGACACCACGGCCACGCACGAGGCGCCCTGGCAAGCAGATCAGCCGGGGCGCCTCTGCTCGTCAGCTGCACCGCACGCTTCGGAGCATGCGACCGTCGCCGAAAGCCGTCCCCGGCCCGCGGCAGCTGGCTCGGACGTCAGGCACAGGACCTCAAGGGCTCCTCGGCGAGGTCGATGTCCGGCCAGCCAGGGATCCGGGTGATCGACGAGTAGGGCCCTCCACAACCGAGCGACGAGCCGTCCAGGCGGAAGACTTCCACCTCCACCCAGGACTCGTCGCACACCCCGCTGGAGGGAGCCGCACAATCGGGGAACTGGGCCAGCACGACCTCGGGAGTGGCGTCGTCGGTGACCTGGACCAGCTCGATCATCTTGGCGGTCGAGAAGTACGGCCGGGTGACCGCCGCCCATCCGCTGCCGCGCGACACGAAGACCTCGCCGACCAGGCCGCCCTCCAGCGTTCCGCGCACCACACACGCTTTGGTCGGGCCGTCGGCGCACGACAGCGACTTCTGCGTCACGTGTACGCCCAGGTCCCCCAACGCCGTCTTGCGCAACGACGCCCCGTTGTCGTCGCGGAACCGCAGTCGCCCGTGCTTGCCGTCGGGATCGGCCAGAAGCTCGACGGTCGTCGAGCCCACCGGGACGCTGGTCAGCACCTCGCACGGGAGTTCCCCGCACCGCTCGGCAGCGTTCTCGACAGCGGTCGACGATCGCGTGGAGGAACCGTCGTCCGCACGTTCCGCGCGGACCATCCGCAAAGCGACGGCAGTCCCCAGCGCCGCGATAGTCACCACGACCGCCACCACGAAGGTGACTTTCACCGAACGCGATGTCGATTGCACAGCGTGACGATAGACGAGCGACGGCTGCTCCGCCCGGCACGACGACGCCGGACACCCCGCGCATTCGACACTTGTGCCCACCGGTGTGACGAAGATCGTTCTCGGCCGCCTTGCCCTTCCGGATCAGGTCGTTCCGCGACTGCCGTCCTCACCGTCGCCGCAGATCACTACGCCTGTCCGAGACGTCAGGAAACACCTGAGGCAAGCCTGCGGTCCGGAATGCACGCTCGCCTGAGCGTGAGCCGTCTTACAGCCACGACGGGCGCAGGGATCCGTACACTGCACGCAGGCCACCAACCGGCTGCTCCGGTGAGCGGCCGGCGCAACGTTGCAGGAGGTAGGCGTGCCGCAGAGCACAGCCAGCACGCGACCGGGTCTCGCCGGCCCGGTCACCAAGGTGCTCGTCGCGAACCGGGGCGAAATCGCCGTGCGGGTCATCCGCGCCGCACGGGACGCGGGATTGGCATCGGTCGCGGTCTACGCCGACCCGGACCGCGACGCGCCGTTCGTCCGGCTGGCAGACGAAGCGTTCGCACTTGGCGGAAGCACCGCCGCGGAGACCTATCTGGTGGTCGAGAAGCTGCTCGACGTCGCCAAGCGGTCCGGCGCCGACGCGGTCCACCCCGGCTACGGCTTCCTGTCGGAGAACGCGGACTTCGCGCAGGCCGTCATCGACGCGGGCCTGACCTGGATCGGCCCGTCACCGCAGGCGATCCGTGCGCTGGGGGACAAGGTCACCGCCCGGCAGATCGCCATGAAGGCCGGCGCGCCGCTGGTGCCGGGCACCAAGGACCCGGTGAGCGGCCCGGACGAGGTGGTGGCGTTCGCCGAGGAGCACGGGCTCCCGGTGGCCATCAAGGCGGCGTTCGGCGGCGGCGGCCGTGGGCTCAAGGTGGCCCGCACCCTGGACGAGATCCCCGAGCTGTTCGAGTCGGCGACCAGGGAGGCGGTCGCGGCGTTCGGCCGCGGCGAGTGCTTCGTCGAGCGCTACCTGGACAAGCCGCGGCACGTGGAAGCGCAGGTGCTGGCCGACCAGCACGGCAACGTCATCGTGGTCGGCACCCGGGACTGCTCGCTGCAGCGAAGGCATCAGAAGCTGGTCGAGGAGGCGCCCGCGCCGTTTCTGACCGACGAGCAGCGGGAGAAGATCCACAGCAGCGCCAAGGCCATCTGCCGCGAGGCGGGCTACTGGGGCGCGGGCACGGTGGAGTACCTGGTGGGCCGGGACGGTGTGATCTCGTTCCTCGAGGTCAACACCCGGTTGCAGGTCGAACACCCGGTGTCGGAGGAAACCACCGGCATCGACCTGGTGCGGGAACAGTTCCGCATCGCCGCCGGCGAGAAGCTGCGCTTCACCGAGGACCCGCAGCCGCGCGGCCACAGCATCGAGTTCCGCATCAACGGCGAGGACGCCGGGCGGAACTTCCTGCCCGCCCCCGGCACGGTGACCAAGCTGCGGCTGCCCAGCGGTCCCGGCGTGCGGGTGGACACCGGGATCGAGGAAGGCACGGTCATCGGCGGGCAGTTCGACTCGCTGCTGGCCAAGGTGATCGTCACCGGTTCCGACCGGCAGAACGCGCTGGAGCGCAGCCGCCGGGCGCTGGACGAGATGCAGGTGGAGGGCATGGCCACGGTGCTGCCGTTCCATCGGCTGATCGTCCGTGACCCGGCCTTCACCGCCGAGGACGGTTTCGCCGTGCACACCCGGTGGATCGAGACCGAGTGGAACAACACGGTCGAGCCGTTCACCGCGGACGGCGAAGGGACCGAGGACGCCGCGGACGAGGGCGAGCGGCAGACCATCGTCGTGGAGGTCGGCGGGCGCCGGCTGGAGGTCTCGCTCCCGGCCGGGCTGGCCGTCGGCGGCGGCCCCACCGCGGCTGGTCAGCGCACGAAGCCGCGCAAGCGTGGCGGCGGCAAGAAGGCCGCGGTCTCCGGTGACGCGGTCACCGCGCCGATGCAGGGCACGATCGTCAAGCTGCCGGTGCAGGACGGCCAGCAGGTCGAGGCGGGCGAGCTGGTGGTGGTGCTCGAGGCGATGAAGATGGAGAACCCGGTGACCGCGCACAAGGCGGGCACGGTGACCGGCCTGAGCTGCGCGGTCGGCGACACGGTCAGCCAGGGTCAGGTGCTGTTCGAGATCAAGGACTGAGTGCGCGAACGGCCGGCCTGTGCGGTGCGGCGGCGGAATCGGTGCAGCCAAGGCGGCGCCGGGGCCCGTACGATCGATGGTGTGAACCCGGACAGGCCGGAGTTGCGGATCAGCGACGCCGAACGTGAGCAGGCCTTGGAGGCGTTGAACGTCCACATGGCCAACGGGCGGCTGGACATCGACGAGTACGGCGAACGATCCGCGCAGATCGTGGCCGCCAAGACGCGCGGCGACCTGGTGCCGATCTTCCGCGATCTGCCGGATCCGCATCCGGAAGTGCTGGTCAGCAAGCTGCCGGAGCCGGAGCGCACCGCACCGCCCGCCGCCTCGCGGCCGCGCGGGCTCGCCGACCGCTTCGTGACGTCCGCGGTGCCGATCGCGGCCATCGTCGCCGTGGTGCTGTTCTTCTTCGTGGCGCGGGGTTTCTGGCCGGTCTTCCTGCTGCCCGCCGTCACCATCATCGTGATCAGGGCGATCGGCAAACAGGGGTATCGCTGACAGACGGCAGGGCTGAAAGGCGGCACATGGAACCGGTGGAGATCAACGCGGGTACCTGCTACCTGCGCGCCTTCCGCGCCGACGACCGGCTGGACGACCGGCCCGCGCTGGTGAAGGCGTTTTCCGACCCGGCGATGCGCCGGTTCGTGCGCGCGTACCGGATCGAGACCATCGACGAGGCGGGCGACTACATCGCGACCCGGGCCAGGGAATGGAAGCTGAACCAGCGCGCGTCCTGGGCGATCGCGGAGCCGACGACCGGGTTCCTGCTCGGCGAGGTCGGGTTGAAGAACCTGCACCCGTCCGCCCTTTCGCCGCCGGAGGCGGCGATCTGGGTCCATCCGGTCACGCGCAAGCGTGGCGTCGGCGCAGCGGCGCTTTCGGCCGCCGTGCGGTTCGGTTTCGGCGCGCTGGAGCTGGCCCGCATCGACTACGTCTGCGACGAGGACAACACCGCCTCGGCTGCGCTCGCCGCCCGGTGCGGGTTCACCTACACCGGCACGACGACCGGCGTCGACGGCCTGCCGGCGCAGCGCTGGACGATCACCAGCGGCGCGCAGGAAGCAGCACCCGGGCGCTGATCCCCCGCGGCCGGCCATCAACCGGCCGGGGCTGCCACCCCAGCCCGCACACCCGGCACCGCCCGCTGGCAGGCCACCTCGTCAACAACCCACCAGCCCAACACCGCACGACCACCAGCACACCACGCAGCAACCACTACCCCGCGGCCGCCAGCCAGCCATCAACCGGCCGGAACCACCACCCCGGCCCGCACATCCGGCGCGGCACGCCGCCGCTTGTCGGCTGCTTCGTCGTCCGGCTGCTGCTGCGCCTCCCGCTCGGCGGTGACCCGCGCGTTGTACAGCTCGACCTCGCGCTTGATCGTCTGCTGCGACCAACCGAGGGGCTCCGCGATCAGCTCGGCCACCTCGTCCGCGCAGGCCGTACCCCGGTGCGGGTACTCGATCGAGATCCGCGTCCGGCGGGCCAGCACGTCCTCCAGGTGCAGCGCGCCTTCGTGGGTCACCGCGTACACCGCTTCCACCCGCAGGTAGTCGGGTGCTTCGGCGATCGGCCGCAACAGGTCGGGCCGGCCGTTGGCCAGATCCAGCACCTCGTAGATCAGCGACCCGTAGCGGTCCAGCAGGTGCCGGACCCGGTACGGGTGCAGGCCGTGCCGCACGGCCAGCTGATCGGCCTGGTTGACCAGCGCGTGGTAGCCGTCCGCGCCGAGCAGCGGCACCTTGTCGGTGATCGACGACTGAACCCGGATCGGCAGCTCGTTCGCGGCCGCGTCGACGGCGTCGGCCGCCATCACCCGGTACGTGGTGTACTTGCCGCCCGCGATGGCCACCAACCCCGGCGCCGTCCGCGCCACCGCGTGCTCCCGGGACAGCTTCGACGTCTGCTCCGACTCCCCGGCCAGCAGCGGCCGCAGCCCGGCGTAGACGCCTTCGATGTCGTCGGTGGTCAGCGGGGTGTTCAGCACCGAGTTGACCTGGTCCAGGATGTAGGCGATGTCCTTGGCGGTGGCCGCCGGGTGCGCCAGGTCGAGATGCCAGTCGGTGTCCGTGGTGCCGATGATCCAGTGACCCTTCCACGGGATGATGAACAGCACCGACGTCGGCGTGCGCAGGATGACCCCGGAATCCGAGACGATCTTCTCCCGGGGCACCACGATGTGCACGCCCTTGGACGCCCGTACCCGGAAGCGGCCCCGGCTGCCGGACATCTGCAGCACCTGGTCGGTCCACACACCCGCGCAGTTGACGACCACGCCCGCCTGGACGTCGGTCTCCTCACCGGTCTCCACGTCACGCACCCGCACACCGGACACCCGGTCCGACTCGTGCAGGAAGTCGACCACCTGGGTCGACGTGCGGATGACCGCGCCGTACTGCGCCGCCGTCCGCGCCACGGTCAGCGTGTGCCGGGCGTCGTCGGCTTGCGCATCGAAGTACCGGATGCCGCCGACCAGCTTGTCTCGCCGCAGCGCGGGCACCATGCGCAGCGCTCCCGCCCTGGTCAAGTGCTGCTGACCGGGCACCGACTTGGCGCCGCCCATCCGGTCGTAGAGGAACAAGCCGGTCGCGGTGTAGGGCCTCTCCCAGACCCGGTGCGTCAGCGGGTAGAGGAACGACACCGGCTTGACCAGGTGCGGCGCGATGCGGGTGAGCATGAGCTCGCGCTCCCGCAGCGCCTCCCGCACCAGCCCGAACTCCAGCTGCTCCAGGTAACGCAGGCCACCGTGGAAAAGCTTGCTCGACCGGCTGGACGTGCCCGACGCCAGGTCCCTGGCCTCCACCAGGGCCACACGCAGGCCCCTGGTGGCGGCGTCCAACGCGGTGCCCGCGCCGACCACGCCGCCACCGATGACCAGGACGTCGAACTCTTCCTCGCCCAGCCGCCGCCAGTTCTCTGCTCGCTCGTCGACTCCCAGTCGCCCCGAGGGTGCGGTGGATCCCGTCGCGTTCATGCCTTCACGGTACCGTCGTCGAGCGGGAACATCCCGTGCGAAACCGGGCGCGTCCCGGCATCGTCGAATATCGACATGACACGAGCGCGATGGAGCACGGTTGCCACGGCGCTGCTGGCCGCCCTGGTCGTCAGCGGGTGCCAGACGCCAGGGACACCGGCTCCGACCCCGCCGCAACCGACGACGTCCACCTCGACGCCGGCCCCACCGCGGGACGCCACGAACCCGGTCGACGTCACCTTCGAGGACGTGACCTTCACCCTCCGGATCCCGGGGTACTTCGGGGACGGGTCGCTGGAGGAAGACGACCCGGAGTGCCCGGCGCACCGCTACACGTGGGGCAAGCTGGACAAGGACAGCCCGTGGAAGCGACTGACCGTGGCCATGGTGCCCGCCGGAGGGCAGGCCTGCCCGGACCGGGAGGCGGTCAACCGGCGCTATCCCTCGTGGACCAGCAGCGAGCAGTTGCCCGAACGGACACAGCGGGTGGCGACCCCGGCCGGCCGCGGGCACCAGTTCACCGTGGGCTACCTGGAATGCACCAACGAGTGCCGCTCCACCAGCTACACCGTGATCTTCGTCGAACGCGGCCAAGGACCCTTCTGGCTCGAGGCCGAAGAGCTGAGCAGGGACGAACTGTCCGCGGTGACCCGCTCACTGCGGGTGTCCTGACGCCCGGGCGCGCTAGTCCAGATCGTCGTGCCGCATCAGGCGCCGACCGGCCTCGGTGATCGATCCGGTCAGCGACGGATACACCGAGAACGTGGTGGCGATCGACTCGACGGTGAGCTGGTTCTGCACCGCCAGCGCGATCGGCAGGATCAGCTCACTGGCCCCCGGTGCGACCACGACGCCGCCGATCACCACACCGGTGGCCGGGCGGCAGAACAGCTTGACGAAACCGCGGCGCAGGCCTTCCATCTTCGCCCTGGCGTTGGTGGCCAGCGGCAGCATGATCGTGCGTGCGGGCACCTCGCCCGAGTCGATGGCCGCTTGCCCGATGCCGACCGTGGCGATCTCCGGGTGGGTGAACACGTTCGCCGCCACCGTCTTGAGCTTGATCGGCGAGACGCCTTCGCCGAGCGCATGCCACATGGCGATACGCCCCTGCATGCTGGCCACGGACGCCAGCTGCAGCACCCCGGTGCAGTCCCCCGCGGCGTAGATGCCGGCCACGCTGGTGCGGGACACCCGGTCGACGGTGATGTAGCCGCGCTCGTCCGGCTCGATACCGACCGTCTCCAATCCGATGTCGGAGGTGTTGGGCACCGACCCGACGGTCATCAGCGCATGGCTTCCCTCGATCGTGCGTCCGTCGGTCAGGTGAACTCGCACGCCCTTCTCGGTGCGCTCCACTCGGTCCGCCCTGGCTCGCTTGACCAGCGTGGCGCCACGCTGGTTGAAGACCTCCTCGAGCACCACCGCGGCGTCCGCGTCCTCGTGCGGCAGGATGCGGTCGCGGCTGGACACCACGGTGACCCGCACGCCGAGCTCCAGGTAGGCGGAGGCGAACTCCGCGCCGGTCACCCCGGAGCCGACCACGATCAGGTGCTCGGGCAGCTCCGGCAGGTCGTAGATCTGCCGCCAGGTGAGGATGCGTTCGCCGTCCGGCTCGGCCCCCGGCAGGACCCGCGGCGTCGAGCCGGTGGCGATGAGCGCGACGTCCGCCTTGAGCACCTGCCGGGCGCCGGAATGCTCGATGACCTCGATGTGGTGCTCGGCCAGGCCGGGTTCCGGATCGCAGAACCGGGCGGTGCCCATGATCACGCGCACGCCCTCGCGCTGCAGCCGGGCCCGGATGTCCGCCGACTGGGCCAGCGCCAGCCCCTTCACGCGGCCGTGCACCTTGCGCAGATCCACGCCGGCCGAGTGCGTGTCCAGGTCGATGCCCAGCTCGCCCATCCGGTGCAGCCCCGCGCGCGCTCCCGACGAAGCGAGGAACGTCTTCGACGGCACGCAGTCGTAGAGCACGCACGCCCCGCCGAGGCCGTCCCGCTCGATCACCGTGACATCAGCCCCCAGCTGCGCGGCCACCAATGCGGCCTCGTAGCCTGCAGGCCCTCCGCCCATGATCACGATGGTCGCCACCAGGTTGCCTCCTCACCGCTTCGCCTCGCGTCGGAGGTTACTATCTCGGGCGTGCCTCTCTACGCCGCGTACGGGTCCAACATGGATCCCGCGCAGATGATGGAGCGCGCACCTCATTCCCCCATGGCCGGGACCGGGTGGATCGAGGGCTGGCGCCTCACCTTCGGTGGTGAGGATCTCGGCTGGGAAGGCGCGCTGGCCACCATCGTGCCCGACCCCGACTCGCGCGTGTTCGTCGTGCTCTACGACGTGTGCGAGACCGACGAGCGGCAGCTGGACAGCTGGGAGGGCGGCGAGCTCGGTCTGCACACCAAGATCCGCCTGCGGGTGCAGACGCTGGACGGACCGGTTCTGGCCTGGCTCTACGTGCTGGACGCCTACGAGGGGGGCCTGCCCTCGGCCAGGTACCTCGGGGTGCTGGCCGACGCCGCAGAGGCGGCGGGCGCGCCTGCGGATTACGTCAACGACCTGCGCACCCGGCCCTGCAAAGGCATCGGTCCGTGAACCGGTACGAGCAAGGCACCGGCTGGTGACTCACGCACGGGCACCGGCCCGTGACTCGGGCATGACAACGGCCGCCCCGGTGACCGAGGCGGCCGCTTTCACGTCTTCGCATCACCTGCGCGTGTCCGACACCACCGGAGTGCCCGCCGGTGCCGACCTGGCAGACCGATCCGCACCCGGCGCACACCAGCTTCCGGCAGGCCGACCGGGTCCCTAGTCCCTGCTACCGGCCAGCGCGGACAGCGCCGTGTGCACCATCACCCTGGTGCCGGTCAACAGTGCCCGCTCGTCCAGCACGAACGTCCCCTGGTGCAGGTCGCGCTGCGGGCCCTTGCCGTCCCACACCCCCAGCCGCGCGAACGCTCCGGGGGCGTGCTCGAGGTACCAGCCGAAGTCCTCCCCACCGGAGGACTGCTCGGTGGAGGTCAGGCCACCCTCGCCCAGCGCGGCGTCCACGCCAGCCGACAGGTACGCCGTGCTCTCCGCGTCACACACCACCGGCGGCACGCCGCGGCGGTAGTTCAGCGTGAACCCGACGCCGGTGGGCGCCAGCAGCGACTCCACGGCCGGGTTGACCAGCGACTCCATCTTCAGCCAGACGTCGTGGTCGGCGGTGCGCAGCGTGCCGAGCAGCACACCCTCCTCCGGCACCGCGTTCGCCGCCTCCCCGGCGTGCACCGCGCCCCACACCAGGATCGTGCCGGAACGCGGGTCCACCCGGCGGGAGATCACCGCGGGCAGGTTCGTGATGACCGTGCCGAGCGCGTGCACCAGGTCCGCGGTCAGGTGCGGCCGGGACGTGTGCCCGCCCGGTGAGGTCAACCGCAGCTCCAGCAGGTCCGCCGCCGACGTGATGGCGCCGACCCGGACACCGACCTGGCCGACCGGCAGCCGCGGGTCGCAGTGCAGGCCGAAGATCCGGTCCACGCCGTTGAGCACGCCCGCCTCGATGGCGTCCAGCGCGCCGCCCGGCATGACCTCCTCGGCGGGCTGGAAGATCAGCCGCACCCGGCCGGGCAGCTCGGGCGCGGCGGCCAGCGCCGCCCCGGCGGCCATGAGGATCGCGGTGTGCGCGTCGTGCCCGCAGGCGTGCGCCACACCGTCGACGGACGACGAGTACGGCAGACCGGTCGCTTCGGTGATCGGCAGCGCGTCCATGTCCGCGCGCAGCGCCACGCACTTCTCCCCGGTGCCGATGTCGCACACCACGCCGGTGCCCAGCGGCAGCACCTCCGGCTTGAGGCCGAGCGAGCGCAGGTGCCGCACGACGAGCTCGGTGGTGCCGTACTCGCGGCGCGCCAGCTCGGGGTTGGCGTGAATGTGACGACGCCACGCGACGACGTCCGCCGCGTGCCGCTCGAGCCACCCGTCGAGCCAGTCGGGGCCGCGGCCCGCACCGAGGTCTTCCACATCAGCCATGGTGACGCCGTCCGGGGTGATCAGCCCGTCGAGACGCTCGTCGGTGATGGTGGGTTCCCCGATGGGGTTGTCGTCGCGACCCCCAGCATCGGGCATCGACTCGAGGACGTCCGCCTCGACGCGCTCAAGGCGACGGCCTGCCGAGCGCGGGTGCGGGGACGTCGTCGTCATAACTCACCTCCAAGCTGGGTCGACTGCAGGACGTGCGCCGCCGCAAGAGGTACCAACACATGCACGGACCGCAGACCGGAAACGACTCACACAATGCGACTGCGCGTGAGCCTAATCCTGCCGGACACGGGATCGAACCACGTCCTTGCAGGTGAGACGCCTAGCCCGGCGGTTGGGTTCCTGCGGCAAGCGGTGACCGGATTTCGGTCCCGCTGTCGTCGGTCGTCGCTCGCGCCGCGGTGAAGAGTTACTGCTTGCTCTTCGCGGCTCGTACCCGGCGGCCCCACAACACGATCAGCAGCAGGCCGACGGCGACACCGCCGACTATCAGTTTACGCCTGGCCTGTTCGGCCTCTGCACGCTCGGTGGCCTCGTCGGTGATGATCGGGCCCAGACCTGCGGTGTCGGCGGCGGGTTCGCGCGATTTCCGGGTCGTGCTGGAGGCCGGCTTGGAGCGCGTGGCGGACGTGCTCGCCCGGGGTTTGCGGGTCGCGGATTTCTCCGTTTTTTCCTTCGATCGAGTGGTGGTCGTCGTGGTCTGCTCGGCCGCTTGCCTGGCCGCCTGGGAACTCGACGACTGCTGATCCGAGGCCAGGCCGAGGATCGGCACCAGCGCCGCGAGCACGGCGACCACCAGCAGCGCGTAGCCGGCCACCCGCAGCTTGTTGATGCTGCGCCGTTCCTTGCCACCACCCGGTGCCTGCGCCGGCTGCGGCGCGGACGGCTTCGGTGGCTGGATCGGCGCCCGCTCACCCGCTGCGGGCTGCTGCGCGGCCTCCGGCGGTCGGCTGCCTGCATCTGGCCGGGTCATGCCTTCCTCGGGGCGAGGCGGCTGCTCTGAGTCACCACCGCTAACCGTCATGGGTGACAAACTTACTCGTCGACGGCGTCCAGAATGCGTTGCGCCGCGAGACTCGCCGTCATCTCACCCGCGCGTACCAGCTCTTCGACCTCCTGGGCGACCTTGCGGACCGCGGGCCGCTCGGTCAGCCGGGCCAGCAGCTGCTCCCGCACGATCGACCAGGTCCAGTCGACCTGCTGCCTGCCGCGCTTGGCCACCAGCTCGCCGGAGTCCCGCAGCCGGGTGTGGTGCTCGACGACCTTCTCCCACACCTTGTCCAGCCCGGCACCGGTCAGGCCGCTGCAGGTGAGCACCGGCGGGATCCACGGCGCGCCCTTGCCGAACAGCATGCGCATCGCTCCGGACAGCTCCCTGGCGGCCTTGCGGGCGTCCGGTTCGTGCTCGCCGTCGGCCTTGTTCACCGCGATCACGTCGGCCAGTTCGAGGATGCCGCGCTTGATGCCCTGTAGCTGGTCTCCGGTGCGGGCCAGGGTCAGGTAGAGGAACGTGTCGACCATGTTGGCCACGGTGACCTCGGACTGCCCGACGCCCACCGTC
>NZ_PKFA01000047.1:0-27858 GCF_002919275.1 Thermocrispum sp.
ACCGCCACCAGCGTGCGCGCCGTGCCCGCGAAGCTGATGGCGGACAACCGGATCGTCATCAACAACCACCTCAAGCGCACACGCGGCGGGAAGGTGTCGTTCACGCACCTGATCGGCTACGCTATGATCAGGGCGCTGAAGTACTTCCCGAACATGAACCGGCACTACGCCGAGATCGACGGCAAGCCGCACGTCGTCACGCCGGAGCACGTCAACCTGGGCCTGGCCATCGACCTGAAGGGCAAGGACGGCTCCCGCAACCTGGTGGTGGCCTCCATCAAGGCCGTCGAGGACATGTCGTTCTTCGAGTTCTGGCAGGCCTACGAAGAGGTCATCAGCAAGGCCCGCAATAACAAGCTGACCGCGGACGATTTCGCGGGCACCACGATCTCGCTGACCAACCCGGGCGGCATCGGGACCAACCACTCGGTGCCCAGGCTGCAGAAGGGCCAGGGCGCCATCATCGGCGTCGGGGCGCTGGAGTACCCGGCCCAGTTCGAGGGCACCAGCGAGAAGACGCTGACCGACCTGGGCATCTCCAAGATCATCACGCTGACGTCGACCTACGACCACCGGATCATCCAGGGCGCCGAGTCGGGCGAGTTCCTGAAGAAGATCCACCAGCTGCTGCTCGGCGAGGACAAGTTCTACGACGACATCTTCACCTCGCTGCGGCTGCCGTACGAGCCGGTGCGCTGGGTGGAGGACATCCCGGACGGCGACGTCGACAAGACCGCCCGGATCATCGAGCTGATCGACGCCTACCGGATGCGCGGCCACCTGATGGCCGACACCGACCCGCTGAACTACCGCCAGCGCAGGCACGAGGACCTGGACATCCTGTCCCACGGCCTGACGCTGTGGGACCTGGACCGCGAGTTCGCCGTCGGCGGTTTCGCGGGCAAGCAGCGGATGAAGCTGCGCGACGTGCTCGGCGTGCTGCGGGACGCCTACTGCCGCACGGTCGGCGTGGAGTACCAGCACATCATCAACCCGGAGGAGCGGCGCTGGCTGCAGGAGCGGATCGAGGTCCCGCACCCGAAGCCGTCGCCGGGTGAGCAGAAGTACATCCTGTCCAAGCTGAACGCGGCAGAGGCGTTCGAGACGTTCCTGCAGACCAAGTACGTCGGCCAGAAGCGGTTCTCGCTGGAGGGCGGCGAGACGGTCATCCCGCTGCTGGACACCATCCTGGACAAGGCGGCCGAGTACGAGCTGGACGAGGTCGTCATCGGCATGCCGCACCGGGGCAGGCTGAACGTGCTGGCCAACATCGTCGGCAAGCCGATCAGCCAGATCTTCCAGGAGTTCGAGGGCAACCTGGATCCCGGCCAGGCGCACGGCTCCGGCGACGTGAAGTACCACCTGGGTGCGGAGGGCAAGTACTTCCGCATGTTCGGCGACGGCGAGACCAAGGTGACGCTGACCGCCAACCCGTCGCACCTGGAGACGGTCGACCCGGTGCTGGAAGGCATCGTGCGCGCCAAGCAGGACCTGCTCAACAAGGGCGAGGACGGGTTCACCGTGCTGCCGGTCCTGCTGCACGGCGACGCCGCGTTCGCCGGCCAGGGCGTGGTGGCCGAGACGCTGAACCTGGCCATGCTGCGCGGGTACCGCACCGGCGGCACGGTGCACGTGGTGATCAACAACCAGGTCGGCTTCACCACCGCGCCGGAGCACGCCCGCTCGTCGCAGTACGCCACCGACGTGGCCAAGATCATCGAAGCGCCGGTGTTCCACGTCAACGGCGACGACCCGGAGGCGGCCTGCTGGGTGGCCAAGCTGGCGGTGGACTACCGCGAGCGGTTCCACAAGGACGTCGTCATCGACCTGATCTGCTACCGGCGCCGCGGCCACAACGAGGGCGACGACCCGTCGATCACGCAGCCGCTGATGTACGACGTGATCGACAAGAAGCGCAGCGTGCGCAAGACCTACACCGAGGCGCTGATCGGGCGGGGTGACATCTCGCTCGAGGAAGCCGAGACCGCGCTGCGGGACTTCTCCAGCCAGCTGGAGCACGTCTTCAACGAGGTGCGCGAGCTGGAGAAGCACCCGGTCAAGGCCAGCCCGTCGGTGGAGAGCAGGCAGCAGATCCCGGCCCAGGTGCCCACCGCGATCGACCGCAAGACGATCGAGAGGATCGGCGACGCGTTCGTCAACCTGCCGGAGGGTTTCACCCCGCACCCGCGGGTCAAGCCGGTGCTGGAGCGCCGGTACAAGATGTCCCGGGAGGGCAACGTCGACTGGGCGTTCGCCGAGCTGATCGCGTTCGGCTCGCTCGCCATGGACGGCAGGCTGGTGCGGCTGGCCGGGCAGGACTCGCGGCGCGGCACGTTCACCCAGCGCCACGCGGTGCTCATCGACCGCAAGACCGGCGAGGAGTACGCGCCACTGCAGCACCTGAGCCCCGA
Source organism: Thermocrispum sp. (assembly GCF_002919275.1). NCBI lineage: Bacteria > Bacillati > Actinomycetota > Actinomycetes > Pseudonocardiales > Pseudonocardiaceae > Thermocrispum > Thermocrispum sp. The sequence goes on from NZ_PKFA01000047.1 coordinate 2,412, forward strand.
CCAGGGCCGGGTGATGATCTACGACTCGGCGCTGTCCGAGTACGCCGCGGTCGGCTTCGAGTACGGCTACTCGGTGGCCAACTCCGAGGCGCTGGTGATGTGGGAGGCGCAGTTCGGCGACTTCGTCAACGGCGCGCAGACGGTCATCGATGAGTACATCTCGTCCGGTGAGGCGAAGTGGGGCCAGGTGTCCGACGTGGTGCTGCTGCTGCCGCACGGCCACGAGGGCCAGGGCCCGGACCACACCTCGGGCCGCATCGAGCGGTTCCTGCAGCTGTGCGCCGAGCACTCGATGACGGTCACCATGCCGTCCACCCCGGCGAACTACTTCCACCTGCTGCGCAGGCACGCGCTGGACGGGGTGAACCGGCCGCTGATCGTGTTCACGCCGAAGTCGATGCTGCGCAACAAGGCGGTGGTGTCGCAGCTGGAGGACTTCACCGGGGACTCGAAGTTCCTGTCGGTGATCGACGACGCCGAGGTGGACCCGGAGAAGGTCACCAAGGTGATCCTCACCTCCGGCAAGCTGTACTGGGAGCTGCGGGCCGAGCGGGCCAAGCGGGACCGGTTCGACGTCGCGCTGGTGCGCATCGAGCAGTACTACCCGCTGCCGAAGGACAAGCTGCGCGCGGCGATGGCCCGCTACACCAAGGCCGAGCGGGTCGTGTGGGCGCAGGAGGAGCCGGAGAACCAGGGCGCGTGGCCGTTCCTCGGGCTCAACCTGCCGCGGCGGCTGCCGGACGCGTTCCCCAAGCCGCTGGACCTGGTCGCGCGGCGGCCGATGGCGGCGCCCGCCACCGGATCCAGCAAGGTGCACGAGGTGGAGCAGAAGGCGCTCATCGCCAAGGCATTCGAGTGAGCCGCATGCGTTGGTGCCACTGGTGGCCGGTCACGCCGAGCGTGGCCGGCCACCGGCGTTCCGGGGTGGCAGCCGCTGGTTGCGGGCCGGTCGTCCCAAATGAGGACGGCCGTCCTTTCATCCGATGATCGTCTGGTCAAAATTGCTGACCGAACGGTAAGGTCGTGGCAGCCGGCCACCCCCCAGGGCTGGCAGCGCCCCGGTGTCCCCTCCCCCCTCGGCGCCGGGGCTTCTCTTTTGCCGGCTCATGGCGGCAGTCCCGGATGGCAGCGGCCGAGCGCCGGCGCGGTGGTCCCCGGCCCGGCTGCCCCGCCCGGCTGCGGCGACGACAAGCCGCTGGCCCCCCAGTCACCTGGGAGGCCAGCGGTGCAACAGGGAGGAGACCTCAGCTCAGGCCGTGATGCTCCAGCTGTCGATGTATCCAGTGTCGCCGCGGTAGACGTCCCGCACCCGCAGCTTCCAGCTGCCGTCCGCGCTGTGGGCGGACAGGTTCTTGGTGTAGGTCGTCACGACGTTGTCCGCGCCGTCCCAGATGCTCGCCGACTTCAGGTTGATCACCGCGCCAGTGGGCGAGATCAGGTCGATCACCAGGTCACCGCGGTAGGTGTGCTTGATGTCCACCGAGATCTTCGCCGACGACGACGCGTTCCGCCCACAGTTGGACAGGGTGATCGTGCTGGTCACCGCGCTCCCCGCGTCCGGGATGCTGACGTCGGTGGTGTTGCTGCCGCTGCACGAGCCCGGCTCCGGCTCCGGGTCGGTGTTCCCGTCGCTGCCGGTGTACAGCAGCACGTTCGGCGAGCCCGAGCCTGGGTTGCCGACCTTGCCCTGGGTGCCCTGGGACACCAGGTGGTCACGGACCGCCTGAGGCGAAGCGGACGGGTTGTCGGCCAGGTACAGCGCGGCCGCGCCCGCGACGTGCGGCGTGGCCATCGAGGTGCCGCTGATGGTCCGCTCGTCGGTATCCGACCCCATCCAGGCCGACGTGATGTTCGAACCCGGCGCGAAGATGTCCAGGCACGGGCCGACGTTGGAGAAGTCGGACCGGGCGTCGCTGCTGGTGGTCGAGCCGACCGTGATGGCCTCCGTGGTGCGCGCGGGCGAGGTGTTGCACGCATTCGCCCCGTAGTCGTTGCCCGCGGCCAGCGCGTAGGTCACGCCATCGTTGATGGAGCGCCGCACCGCGTCGTCGACCGCCTGCGAAGCCGGGCCGCCGAGGCTCATGTTCGCCACCGCGGGCTGACCGGACTGGTGGTGGCTGGTCACCCAGTCGATGCCGGCGATCACTCCGTCGTAGGTGCCGCTCCCGGCGCAGTTGAGCACCTTGACCGCGATCAGCTTGACGTCCTTGGCCACGCCGTAGGTCTCACCGCCGACGGTGCCCGCGACGTGCGTGCCGTGACCGTTGCAGTCGGTGTTGTTGCTGTCCACGGTGTTGGTTCCCCACGTCGCCCGGCCTTCGAAGTCCCGGTGCGAGGTGCGGATACCGGTGTCGATGATGTACGCGGTGACGGTGCTCGCCGTGGTGGAGTAGCTGTACTTGTTGTCCAGCGGCAGGTCACGCTGGTCGATGCGATCCAAACCCCACGACGGCGGGTTCAGCTGGTCCGCCGCGACCGACACGCGCTGGTTCTGCTCGACGTACGCAACCGACGGATCGGCGGCGAGGCGCCGCGCCGCCGACTCGCTCATCTTGGCCGCGTACCCGCGCAAGGCGTGTTTGAACGTGCGGGTGACCTTGGCGCCGTACTGATCGGCATGCTCGGACGCCTCCGCGGCGGCCGAGACACCGTCCTTCAGCACCACGATGTAGCTGCCCTCGATGGCGTCCGGGCTGTTGGCGTTGAGGATGGCGCCTTGCTCGGCGGACGCGACCGCCGGGCCGCCCAGCGCGGCAAGGGCCGCGGCGGACGCCACCACCGCGGCCTTGGTCCCTTTCGACCGTCTCACTGTTCCTCCTAGGCAGGGCAAATGCGTGCCGTGCGGGCCCACATTTCCAGGGGGTGATCACGTTCGGTCGAACGTGGTGATCGAGACTAGGTCTGCGCCGTTGCGGCAAGACAGTCCTTGATATGCGGACTGTTCTGTGTACGTGGCTCGCCCGATTGGTCGTTTCCGCGCCGAACACGCGGACGGCGATCATTACCCAAGGTCACACGCGGGCTACGCGCCGTTCGTGCCGGCCGCCACGGGGGTTAAATGTGAAAATATTCCGCAGTCGCTGCGAGTGCGTCCCTCGGTGCTGGCGCCAGCGCCGTGGTGCGCTACTCCGAACGGAGTAGTGCAACAGGTCCAGACGGATCAGTACCGAAGCTCTGACTTTCTCGCGATCGATCCCGAAGGAAGCCTGCGGGCGTCGCCAGGGCTCTCAGCCATCATGCCGAAGGACCGGGTGCAGCTGGGACCTGCCGGGCAGACAGCGCAGCCGGCCAGCCGGACCCCGCCGGGCGGACAGCGCGGCCGGTCAGCCGGACACAGCCGGCCGACCGCGAGCCGAAACCACAGCAGCGCTGGGAGAAACCACGGCGACACCCGGAGAAACCACCGCGACGCCCAGAGAAGCCATGGCGACGCCGGGGGCTGGACGCCCGGCGAGCGGCACGCTCGGCCTGCGCGCGTCCAGCCCCGGCCGATGCTCACGCCACGCCGGATTCCCTGGCTGCCTGGGCAACCGCCGCTGCGACGGCGGGGGCCACCCGCGGGTCGAGCGCGCTCGGCACGATCTTGTCGGGGGCGAGCTCGTCCGCCGCCACCGCGGCGATCGCGTCCGCGGCGGCCAGCTTCATCTCGTCGGTGATCGCCCGGGCGCCCGCGTCCAGCGCACCCCGGAACACGCCGGGGAACGCCAGCACGTTGTTGATCTGGTTCGGGAAATCGCTACGCCCGGTGGCCACGATCGACGCGTACTGCGCCGCTACCTCCGGATGCACCTCCGGGTCCGGATTGGACAGCGCAAACACGATCGGGTCGTCCGCCATCGTCTTCAGCAGCGTCTCGTCGATCGTCGCACCGGACAGCCCGATGAACACGTCCGCGCCGTCCAGCGCCTCGGGCAGCCCGCCGGTCAGGCCCGCCTTGTTGGTCGTCCAGGCCATCTCCTGCTTCACCGGGGTCAGACCGTCCCTGCCCACGTGGATGATCCCGCGGGAATCCAGCAGCGTGATGTCTCCCACACCCGCGGTGAGCAGGATCTTCGCGCAAGCGACCCCGGCAGCCCCCGCGCCGGAGATCACCACCCGCTGCTTGCCGAGATCGCGGCCGAGCACCCGGTTGGCTCCGCGCAGCGCGGCCAGCACCACGATGGCCGTGCCGTGCTGGTCGTCGTGCATCACCGGGCAGTCCAGCGCGTCGATCAGCTTCGCCTCCAGCTCGAAGCACCGCGGGGCGGCGATGTCCTCGAGGTTGACCGCGCCGAACGACGGCCGCAGCCGCACCAGGGTCTGCACGATCTCGTCGACGTCGGTGGTGTCCAGCACCAGCGGGATCGAGTCGAGCCCGCCGAACGTCTTGAACAGCACCGCCTTGCCCTCCATCACAGGCAGCGATGCGCTCGCGCCGATGTCTCCCAGACCGAGCACGGCGGTGCCGTCGCTGACCACGACCACCAGCCGGTGCGCCCACGTGTAGCGTGCGGCCAGCCGGGCGTCCTCCGCGATCGCCTTGCTGACCTGGGCCACGCCCGGCGTGTACGCGATGGAGAGGTCACGGGAGCTGGAGATCGGCCTGGTCGCCGCTACGCCCAGCTTGCCTCCCTGGTGGCCGGCGAAGATGTCCTCGCTGGTTACGGGCGCGCCGCCCGTAACGGGTCCAGGGGCAACGGCGGGGCTAGCAGTCTTCCAGCTGATCTCCATGACGAATTCCTGTCATCAGTACGACATCAGTACGACACGAATGCGACGACGCCGGAGTGGGTCCGGCGTACGGGATTGGCACTCGTGCGGTCAGAACGCGCGCGGCCCGGTGTGGTGACACCGCATGCCGCACGGCGCGGAAGATGTCCGGGGCTGCATCTCGGGTCCGTCGCAGCGCCACCGGACACAGTGGGTGCGGTCCATTGTGACAGGTGTGCCACGCTGCTGGAATGCAGGTACGTGAACTTGCTGTTCCAGGAGCGTTCGAATTCACCCCGCCCAGCTTTCCTGACCGGCGCGGGATGTTCGTGGCACCCTACCAGCGCAAAGCGTTCGTCGACGCGGTGGGACACCCGTTGCGGATCGCGCAGACCAACCACAGCGTCTCCAAGCGAGGCGTGATCCGCGGTGTGCACTTCGCCGACACTCCACCCGGTCAGGCGAAGTACGTCTACTGCGCGCACGGCGAGGCGCTGGACGTGATCGTGGACCTTCGTGAGGGGTCCCCGACGTTCGGCGTGGTGGACACCGTGCGGCTCAGCAGCGAGCGGATCAGCGCGGTCTATCTCCCCGAGGGCCTTGGGCACGCCTTCGTGGCGCTGGCCGACCACACGGTGATCGCCTACTACTGCAGCACCGAATACAACCCGCCCGCCGAGCACGGTGTGAATCCGCTCGACCCGGAGCTGAACCTGCCGTGGCCGCCGGAGATCGATCCGGTGCTCAGCGACAAGGACCGGTCCGCCCCCACCCTGGCCCAGGCCCGCGAGCAGGGGCTGCTGCCCAGCTACCAGGCCTGCATCGAGTGGTACGAACACTTGCGCGCTACCTCTTCCGCGGAGTGATCCAGAGGGTGATGACGGCCTCGGTGACCGGCCGCCCGTCGGTGCCGTAGACGGTCACCGGGACCGGCAGGTCGAACCCGGCAGGGCCGAACGCGGGCAGCTCGTCGAGCGTGGCGACCGCCCGCAGCCTGGAGCGCGCCTTGGCGACGTAGCGCACGGTCATGCTTTTCGGCAGCCATCGGTGACTGCTCGGCACGGTGGCCTCCGCCAGCATGCCCATGGCCACCTCGGCCAGATTGCACGTGGCGATGGCGTGGAACGTGCCGATGTGGTTGTGCACGCCGAACCACTTCGGCGCGGTCACCTCGGCCCTGCCGGGCTCCATCACCCGTACCGTCGGCAGCACGGTCGCGAAGTACGGTGCGCGAGCCATTACCGCGGCCGAGAACAACAGGCGGCCGCCGGGCAGCCGGCTGGCCGTGCGCCACAGGTCGAGGGTCCGCGGCATACCGGCCTCCTTGGTTACTCGCGGGTAGCTTACCGTTCTACGCGGCGCCGGGGCCGACGGCAAGACTGGAGGCCATGACCGTGATCCGATCGACAACCCCGGAAGACGTCCCCGTTGTCGTCGAGCTGGTGCACGAGCTCGCCGCGTACGAGAAGGCTCCGCACGAGTGCCTACTGACCGCCGAGCAGCTGCATGCGGCGCTGTTCGCCGACAATCCCGCGTTGTTCGGCCACGTGGCCGAGGTCGACGGCCGCGTCGTCGGATTCACCCTGTGGTTTCTGAACTTCTCCACCTGGCGCGGCGTGCACGGCATCTATCTGGAGGACCTGTTCGTGCGCCCCGAGTACCGGGGCCGGGGCATCGGCAAGGCCTTGCTGGCCGAGCTGGCGGCCGAATGCGTGCGCCGCGGCTACGCGCGGCTGGAATGGTGGGTGCTCGACTGGAACCCGGCGACGAAGTTCTATCGCGCACTCGGCGCCCGTCCGATGGACGAATGGACGGTGTACCGGCTCACCGACGAGCCGCTGAAGGCGCTGGCCGCCGAGCGAGCGGGCGGCTAGTCCCGCCCCTGACTGACCCGCGCCGTGGTCAGCGCTCCGCGCCGTCCTGGGCCGCCCACTCCCGCGACGGGGCGCGGAACAGCAGCACGAGCAGCAGCACCCCCAGGACGACCACCGGGACACCCAGCTCCGGCCGGGCCGACGGGCCCGCGGCGTACCAGCCGATGCCCAGCATCAACACCGCGATGACCACGGCGGGCGAACGAGCCCACTGGTGACCGAGCAGCAAACCGGCGCCGCAAGCCAGCAACCCCACGCCGAGCAGGGCGTAGTAGGCGGCTTCACCGTAGATGTTGTTGCCGCCCATGGCGGCATCGCCGGACAGCGCGGCCACGACGAGCACGATCGCGAACACCAGTGACGCCAGGCCGGGCAGAGCGGCGATCACGCCCGCGGCCCGCACCGCGCGCGGAGCTGGTCGGAGAACATCGGCCAGTCGCACCCTGGGCCCCTTCCGGTATGTGACCGAGACCACCCCACTCGGCACACGGACGACACTCTGCGTGAGCGTCACCGATGGTATGCCACCCACTCGGCCGTTTCCTCACCGCGGCCGAGACGTCATGATCTGATCAACGTCGGTGGGTTCCTCCGCCCGCCGACGCGGCTGGTGACCGCCTTCTTGTGCTCCGCGGTCGTCTCGCGGTCGTCAGCCACCGGCGGGTCGGCGGTCGCCGGGTGCAACCCGTCGGCGGACAGGGAGGACGAGGACGAGCAGGCGGGTGCCACACCCGCCCGGAAAGGAGCTGGTGGCCCGGGAGTAGCTCGCGAACCGGTCGACTTCGTGAACGCGCCTGGGCAGGGCTCCAGGCACGTCGGTTGTGGGCTGCGTGCGCCTGGTGCGCACACCTGTCGGCTGTGCCCGCGAGTGCGGGCGCAGTGTGGGATAGGCCTCGCGGCCTGCGCGGAGGCGGCGGATGTCCTCTGTCGGGCCGTACGCTGCCGTCATGCGCGCAGTCCTGGTTGTGAACCCGCAGGCGACTGCCACGACGCCGGGCGGCCGAGACGTGCTCGCGCACGCGCTGGCCAGCGAGGTGAAGCTCGAGGTCGTCGAGACGGCCCACCGCGGGCATGCCACGGCCATCGCCGCCGCCGCCGTTGCCGACGGCGCCGGGCTGATCATCGCCCACGGCGGCGACGGCACGGTGAACGAAGTCGTCAACGGGCTGCTCGGCGGTGCCGAAGTGGCCGGTGAGCCGCGCACGGCGCCGTTGTTCGCGGTGGTTCCCGGTGGGTCCGCCAACGTGTTCGCGCGCGCCGTCGGCTATCCACGCGATCCCGTCGAGGCCACGCACGTCCTGCTCGACGCGCTGACGTCCGGGCGCAGGCGCACGATCGGGCTCGGCCGGGCCAACGCACGCTGGTTCACCTTCAGCGCCGGCATGGGCTGGGACGCCGACGTCGTGGAAGGTGTGGAAGGCAAGCGCGGCAAGCGGACCAGTCCGCTGCTGTACGCGCGGGTGGCTGCCGCGGTCTACCTGCGGCCGCCGCACGGCAGGCACACCCTCCGGCTCGAGCTGCCCGGCCGGGAGCCGGAGATCGTCCGCACCGCGTTCGTCTCCAACACCGACCCGTGGTCGTACTTCGGCCCCCGCCCCATCAGGCTGAACCCGGAGTGCTCGTTCGACACCGGACTCGGCGTCTTCGCGTTGCGCAAGCTCGGCTTCTTCGGGGTGCTCCACCACTTGCGGCAAGCGCTGAACGGCAAGGGACGTCAGCGTGGCCGTCATCTCATCCGCGCCGACGACGTCACGAAGGTGCGCATTCACGCGGAAAAACCAGTAAACTTGCAGGTTGACGGGGATCTGGTCGGTGAGCGTACCGACGTCGAGTTCGTCAGCGTTCCGCAAGCCTTGACAGTGGTCGTGTGACAGCGCGGCTGTCGCACGTCGTCGCGCGGAACGGCGAGCCGACCGTCGGCGAGTGATCGGTTCGGCGAACCGGTCCCTACCACTCGTCGCAAACTCGGCTCCGCTCACCGCACCGTTTTCCCGGCTTTCTCTCCCAGCGAGGAGAGAAACCGCAGGTCAGAGGGGTTGCCCTTAAGGGTGAGTTCGCTCACCGATGGTGAGAAAACTCTTGCCCGTCGCTGCGGTTCGTGAAAGCATTCACAAGCACCCGAAATACGACCGCCATTCGAGACGACCGTGGCGCGGCTGTTCCGCGTCGCCACGAAGGAGCACATCACCATGGACTGGCGCCACCGCGCGGCCTGCCGAGACGAGGACCCTGAGCTGTTCTTCCCCGTAGGGACGAGCGGTCCTGCGCTCACGCAGGTGGCCGCGGCCAAGGCCGTGTGCCACCGCTGCCCCGTCGCGTCCGACTGCCTGGCTTGGGCCCTGGCCACCGGGCAGGACGCTGGCGTGTGGGGTGGCATGAGCGAGGAAGAGCGGCGTGCGCTCAAGCGTCGCCGGGCTCGTATCGGCAGCACGAGCTTCTGACGGAAGCGACACAGGCTTCGACAAGCCTCCCGCAACGGAAAAGAGCCGGCACCTCCTCCCGGGTGCCGGCTCTTTCGTGTGCCCGCAGACCGGCCAGCGACGCCGCACGGGCACACTCCCGACTGCCCCAACGCCGGGTGCACCACCGGCGTCCGCTGCGCTACCCACCGGCTAGCTTCGCCACGTCAGCGGTATCCGCAGCTCAGCCTCCGTTCCGGACGGCTCGCAGTTGCGCAGCGACAGCGACCCCCGCAATTCCGACTCGATCAGTGTGCGCACGATCTGCAGGCCCAGTCCTTCCGCCTGTTCAAGCGAGAAGCCGGGCGGCAACCCGCGCCCCTCGTCCACGATGGACACCTCGAGCCACCGGGCCGACCGGGCAGCCCGCACGGTCACCTTGCCCGGCTTGCCCCGTTCGAACGCGTGCTCGGCGGCGTTCTGCACCAGCTCGGCCAGCACCATCACCAACGGCGTCGCCAGGTCGGCGGCCACCACACCGAACGATCCCTCCCGGACCAGTTCCACCGGCGACTCTCCTGCCGTGGTGACCTCCGACAGCATCGGCAGCACCCGGTCCAGCAGCTGATCCAGGTCGACCCGCTCGTCCAGCGACATGGACAGCGTCTCGTGCACCATCGCGATCGACGACACCCGGCGCACCGAGTCCTCCAGCGCCCGCCGGGCCTGGTCGCTCTGCGTGCGGCGGGACTGCAGCCGCAGCAGGGCGGCCACCGTCTGCAAGTTGTTCTTGACCCGGTGGTGGATCTCCCGGATCGTGGCGTCCTTGCTCATCAGCGCCCGGTCCCGGCGCTTGACCTCGGTGACGTCCCGCACCAAGACCAGCGCCCCGGCCGGGGTGCCCGCCGGACGCAGCGGAAGCGCCCGGAACAGCACCACGGCACCACGCCGCGACTCCGCCTCGACCCGGGTGCCGGGCCGCCCTTCCAGCGCCTCCAGGATGCGGTGGGAGACCTCGGTGGCGTCGAACGGATCCGCCAGCAGCGACCGGGTCAAGGGCGCCAGCCGGGTCCCGACCAAGTCGGACTTGTGCCCCATGCGGTGATAGGCGGACAGGCCGTTGGGGCTGGCGAAGACCACCGTGCCGGACGGATCCAGCCGGATGAACCCGTCGCCCACCCGCGGGCTGCTGTGCACGTCGGTGTGCGAGCCCTCGTGCGGGAACGTCCCGTCCGCCACCATCTGGCACAGATCCGACGCGCCCGCCAGATAAGCGATCTCCAGCGAGCTGGGCACCCTGGGCACGCTCAGGTTCGACTCCCGGCTGAGCACCGCAATCACCTGGTCCCGGAACCGGACCGGGATCGCCTCCCGGCGCATCAGGATGTCCCCGTTGGACAACCGGGGCTCCTCCTCGCGCACGATGCGCCCGGTGCGCAGGGCGACCGCGAGCTGGGGGTGCTCGCGCTCGTCGACCCGGCTGCCGACGACGTCCTCGGGATGCGCCGTGGCACCGGTGGTCGGCCGGGCTTGCGCGACGCACGCGAACTGCGACTCGCTGCCCTCGATGGGCACCCACATGAGAAAGTCCGCGAACGACAAATCGGCGAGCAGCTGCCATTCGGCCACCACCATCTGCAGGTGGTCGGCGGCCTCCCCGGACAACCCGGTGTGCTCGGCCAGCAGCTCGGCAAGCGTACTCACGGCACTCCCCTGAATCGACGCACGACGACTCGTGTCAGACTAAGTCGTCCGAAAACCACGAGGAGTACATGGATGTCGAAGCGAGCTCGTAAGCGCCGTGGCCGCAAGAAGAAGAACGCCAACCACGGCAAGAAGCCGAACGCCTGAGTGAGCTAGTCCTCACGCACCTCGACGGTGCCCTCGCCGGCCGCGTCGGACTTCTCGGCGCCCGCCAGGTGCGCCTCGCGAATCTTCGCGCGCAGCCGCTCCTTGAGCTTCTGCGGGGCGTGGTCGCCGCCGCACTTGCGCGCCAGCAGCTGCTTGAGCCCCTCGGAGATGCCGTATTGCTCCAAGCAGTCCGGGCAACCGTCGAGGTGCCTGCGTAGTTCGGCGGCGTGTTCCTCGTGGCACTCCTTGTCCAGCAGCAGATAGACCTCGGCGAGCACGTCGGAGCAGTTGGGCCGGGCGTCAGCGCACTCGTCGCTCATCGCTTCGCCACCTCCACCCCCTGCTTGATGAAGCCCCTCTCACGAGCCACGTCGGCCAGCAGCTCGCGCAGCCGACCGCGGCCCCGGTGCAGCCTGGACATCACCGTACCGATCGGTGTGCCCATGATCTCGGCGATCTCCTTGTAGGAGAAGCCCTCGACGTCTGCCAAGTACACCGCCAGGCGAAAATCCTCCGGAAGGCGCTGCAACGCGTCCTTGACGTCGGCGTCCGGCAGCTGCTCCAACGCCTCCACCTCGGCCGACCGCAGCCCGCGCGACGTGTGGCTCTCGGCCTGCGCCAGCTGCCAGTCCGTGATGTCCTCGGCCGGCTGTTGCAGCGGCTGACGCTGCTTCTTCCGGTACGAGTTGATGTAGGTGTTGGTCAGGATCCGGTACAGCCAGGCCTTGAGGTTCGTGCCCTCCTTGAAGGACGCGAACGCGTTGTAGGCCTTCAGGTAGGTTTCCTGCACCAAGTCTTCGGCGTCGGCCGGATTGCGGGTCATCCGCAGCGCGGCCGAGTACAACTGGTCCAGCAGCGGTAACGCGTCCCGCTCGAATCGCTCGGCGAGCTCGATGCGTTCCGACTCGGTGATCTGACTGGGCAAACCGGTCCTTTCCGTTGCCGCTTCCGGCCCGCGGCGCGCCCTGCGCTGGCACACCCCCGGACCCGTCCCCGGGCTCGCCGACGACGGTGCCGAGGATACGCGCGGTGTGGCCGGTCCGCGCCTCGAAGCACGACGTGATAGCCCACGGACTGGACCGGGCGACCGGGTTTCGGTGAACACGCCTGGTGCAACGGTTCACGGCCGCGCAGAATTCCCGCGTGCTCACGACCCGCGGGACACGTTCCGGCAGTGGCGCGACGCTGTCGTAGGCTGCGACGCCATGGCGGGCAAAGGCACTCCGGCCACCACGTTGCTGGCCAAACGCAAGATCAACCATTCGGTGCGCGCCTACCAGCACGATCCCGCAGCGGAGTCGTACGGCCTGGAAGCGGCCGAGGCACTGGGCGTCGAGCCCGACCGGGTGTTCAAGACGCTGGTCGCCGAGGTCGACGGCAAGCTGACCGTCGGCGTGGTTCCGGTCACCCGGAAGCTGAACCTCAAGGCGCTGGCCGCTGCCGTGGGCGGGAAGCGGGCCAAGATGGCCGATGCGGCCGCCGCGCAGCGGGCGACGGGGTACGTGGTCGGCGGGATCTCGCCGGTGGGCCAGCGCAGCCGACTGCCGCTGGTCGTGGACACGTCGGTGCACGACTGGCCGACGATCTATTGCTCGGCGGGCAGGCGTGGGCTGGAGATCGAACTCGCCCCGCACGACCTGATCGCAGTGACCGGAGCCTCAGTGGCGGCGATCGCCGACTGACCCCAGCAGGCACGAACACCTCGGCAAGGAACGCCAGAACCGGCGACCAGACTCACCCCGCACGACCCCATCACCGCGACCAGAGCCCCAGCAGCGGCAATCGCCAGCTAACCCCAGCAGGCACGAACACCTCGGCGAGGAGGGCGCGAGTTCGGTGCCGGTGCCGGACCGACGCCGGTCAGCTCGCCGGGTGCAGGACCGCAGGCAGCGACTCGACGCCGTAGACGATGGAAGCCTTGCGGAACTCCAGCTCTTCCTCCGGCGTGGCCAGCCGCATCTGCGGGAAGCGCTGCAGCAGCGCGGGGAAGGCGGCTCGCAGCTCCATCTTCGCCAGTTCGGCGCCGACACACCGGTGCGGTCCCCAGCCGAACGCCAGGTGCTGCGTCGGCTCCCGCGTGGCGTCGAACTTCTCCATGTCCTCGCCCAGCGACTCGTGCCGGTCGGCCCCGCTGAGCGAGACGACCACCATGTCCCCTGCCTTGATCAGCTTGTCGCCGACCTGGATGTCCTCGCGGGCGAAGCGCGGGAAGGCGACCTGCACCACGGTCAGGTAGCGCAGCAGCTCCTCGACGAACCGGTGCACCGCCGGGTCGTCGGCGCTGCCGTTGCTGACGATCTCGCGCGCCTGCGGGTCGCGCAACACCACCATGGTGCCCAGCGCCAGCATGCTGGCCGTGGTCTCGAACCCGCCGGTCAGCACGCCGTCGGCCAGCCCGGCCAGCTCCCGGTCGTCGATGTCGTCGCCGTGCTCCCGGATGATCATGCCGAGCAGGTCGTCACCCGGGTTCTTGCGTTGCTCGCGCACCACGCCGAGCAGGAACTCCAGCGACTCGGAGATCGCGTCCAGCGTGCCCATCGTGCCGCCGATCAGGTCGAACCGCTGCATGGCCAGCCGCTGGAACTCGTCCCGCCTGCCGTAGTCGACGCCGAGCAGGTCGCAGATCACCAGCGACGGGATGGGCAGCGCGAAGTGCTCGACGAGGTCGACCGGGCGGCCGTCCTTGCCCGCGGCGTCCATCTCGTCCAGCTGCCGCTTGATGATCGCGTCGATGTTCGGGGTCAGCCGCTTGAGCCTGCGCGCGGTGAACTCCGGCTGCAGCATCTTGCGCAGCCGCGTGTGATGTGGCGGATCGGCGAATCCCAGGCCGCCGGGGTTCTGCTCGGCGGTGGCGCCCGGTGCCTTGCCGACCAGGTTGCCGAAGTCGTTGCTGAACGCCTTGGCGTCGCTGAGCACCGCTCTGGCCTCCGCGTAGCCGGTGACCAGCCAGATGGTCACGCCGAACGGCACCGGTAGCTTGCTCACCGGCTCGCGACGGCGGATCTCCCCCAGCTCGGCGACCGGGTCGAGGCCGTTGCGCCGCAGCGGCACCAGCGCCGCTTCGGGCAGCTTCTCCAGATCGAACCCGCGGCGGCTGGCCCTGGCCAGGTACAGCCGCGTCAACCACGAAGTCAGTTTCGACTTGATCCGCAACACACCTCGACCGTAGTCGCACGGGTCGTCGCCCTGCCAAGGGGATGTCACCTGAGCGTGCAACGTCACGATCGGCGTTCGCCGGCCTTCACTGCCGCACGCGAACCACCCGGCTCAGCCATTCGCCCACGTAGCGGGCGACGGCAGGCAGATCCGCGAACCGCGAATGATTGCCCCGGACCACGTGCACCTCGTGGTGCGGGCCCGACTCGGGGCACCCGAAATGGTCCGCGTCGCCCTGCACCACCAGGGTGGGCACCTGCACGGCGTCCAGCTCGGGCTGCCTGGTCGCCTTCCGGTTCCACGGCGGAATCACCGGGAACGCCAGGCACAGCACGGCGATCGCGCCGCCCGCTTCCGCGGTACGGCACGCCACCCGGGCACCGGACGACCGGCCACCGAACACCAGCGGAGCGCCGCCGAACCGTTCGCCGACGACGGTCGCGACGGCCAGCCAGGCCTCGTCGAGCCGTTTCGCCGGAGGTGGGGTGCGGCGACCTGCCACCCGATACGGCTGTTCGACCAGCGCCACGTGTACCCCGGCCTGCTGCGCGGCTCGAGTCACCGCGACCAAGTCGTCAGCCGTGATGCTGCCGCCCGCACCGTGGCCGAGCAGCAGGCAGGCCGATCCTTCCTCGGCGACATGCAGTTCGGCGGCCGCCACACCGGACGGCGTGTCGATCTCGATGCGTGTCATGCCGAGTTGGGCGCGTCGAACAGCGCCGGTTCGTCCAGTTGCTGCGCCGGGTCGACACGTTCGATCAACTCGGGGCCGTTGTTGCGGACGCTGTTCACCCGGTTCGACACCGGCCGCAGCTCCAGCTCGTCCACCAGCTGCAGCGGCGGCGGCTTGAGCAGCTCGGCGACGTCGTCGACATCCGGGTCGAGCCAGTGTCCCCAGGCGTCCCTGGGCAGCACCAACGGCATCCGGTCGTGGATGTCGGTCAGCGGGCCGACCGCGTCGACGGTCAGCACCGAGCAGGTGACCAGCGGCGGAACGTCCCGTCCGGCCTGCGGATCCCGCCACGTCTCCCAGATGCCCGCGAAGGCCAGCGACGAGCCGTCCCTTGTGGTCATGTAGAAGGGCTGCTTGGCGTTCTTGCCGAGGCGCTGCCACTCGTACCAGCCGTCGGCGGGCACCAGGCAGCGGTGCCGCTTGAGCGCCTTGCGGAACGCGGGCTTGCTGGCCGCGGTCTCCGCCCGCGTGTTGATCATTTTGGCGCCGATGGACTTGTCCTTGGCCCAGAACGGGATCAGGCCCCACCGCATCATGCGCAGCTGTCGCTGCGGGGGCTCGTCTTCGAGCACCGTGCCGTCGGCGTCGCGCGGATGCCGCTCCACGACGGTGACGACGTTCTTGGTCGGCGCCACATTGTGGTCGGGACGCGCCTGGCCTTCGGTGTTGTCGGCCGCGTCGAACTCCTTGACCAGGGTCGCCGGATCCTTCGTGGCGGCATAGCGCCCGCACATCGCGGTCCTCCTCTGCTTGAGGTGGCCTTGGCCGCTTATCGTAACCACCGTGCGCGACTGGACCAGATTGGACGAATCCGACGTGCGGGTTCGTCCTGGACGTGGTTCCCGGCCGCGTAGCAAGCGGCGTCCCCGGCACGAGGACGCCGTCACCGCCATGGTGACCGCGGTGGACCGCGGTCGGTGGACGTGCGCGATCGACGGCGACCCCGGTCGACGGGTCGTCGCCATGCGTGCCAGGGAGCTGGGCAGGACCCCGATCGTGGTGGGCGACTCGGTCGCGCTGGTGGGCGACATCAGCGGCAAGCCGGGCACGCTGGCGCGCATCGTCCGGGTGCACGACCGGCGCAGCGTTCTCCGGCGCACCGCCGACGACACCGACCCGTACGAGCGCGTCGTGGTCGCCAATGCCGAGCAGCTGCTCATCGTGACCGCGCTGGCCGACCCGCCGCCCAGGACCGGCTTCATCGACCGTTGCCTTGTCGCCTGCTACACCGGCGGGCTGGAGCCGGTGCTGTGCCTGACCAAGGCGGACCTGGCGAGCCCGGACCAGGTGCTGGAGTACTACGCCGATCTGAACGTGCGCACGCTGGTGACCAGTGTCGATCAGCCGCTGGACGAACTGACCGAGCTGCTCGCCGGGCGTGTCACGGCGCTGGTCGGCCACTCGGGGGTCGGCAAGTCCACGCTGGTCAACCGGCTGGTCCCGGACGCCGATCTGGCCACCGGGGAAGTCAGTGCCATCGGCAAGGGCAGGCACACGTCGGTGGCGGCGGTGGCCCTGCCGTTGCCGGGCGACGCAGGCGGGTGGGTCGTCGACACCCCCGGCGTCCGGTCGTTCGGGCTGGCCCACGTGACCGCCGACGACATCGTCCTGGCGTTCGAGGAGTTCGCCGAGGCGGCCGAGCACTGCCCGCCGAACTGCGGCCATCTCGGACCGCCCGCCGACCCGGACTGCGCGCTGGACGCGCTGGTCGGTGAAGGGGCCGTGCCCGCGGTCCGGCTCGGGTCGCTGCGCAGGCTGCTGGCGTCCCGCACCGGCTCTGATGCCGTGGCCGGACAGTGACAAACACGCTCAACTGACGCCTTCGGCAGGCATTTTGCGTAGTACCGGAAACCGACGCACCTTACTGCGCGTCACAGCAAGGCAAGCCACGGCGGAACAGGGGGCGGTATGCGCAAGGCGCTGATCACGGCAGGCGGGTTGGCACTGACGTTGATCATGGGCGGTTGCGGAGTCGGGGACGGCAAGTACCAGGACACCGCGAGCCTGGTGCGCGCCGCATCGGCGAGCACGGCCAAGGAGAAGTCGGTGGCCTTCACGGTGAGCATGCGGCTCGGGCCGATCGCGATGACCGGCGAAGGCGCCAGCAGCTACGCCGACGGCGAAGATCCCCGCAGCTGGGTGACCATGACGTTCGACATGAGCAGCGTGGGCATGGGCCTGGGCACGATGGAGTTCGAGGGCAGGCAACTCGGCGACGACTTCTACCTGCGGATGCCCACGGATCTGCCCGGCCTTCCCAGCGATCCCGACAGGCCGTGGTACAAGACGAGCCTTCCCGAGCTGCTGTCCAGCACGGGTATCAACGTCGACCAGTATCTGAAGTCCAGCGACCCCGGGACGATGCTCGACATGCTCAAGGAGTCCGGGGAGCTGGTGGACACCGAGACCGGGGTGTCGATCGGCGGCCGGACGACGACGAAGTACACCTTCGAAGTCGACTTCGACGAGGTGATGAAGAACTTCGGCACCAGCATGCAGGACCTCCCCGCGTTGGCGGAAGTCGACCTGGACGCCGTCCCGGTCGATGTCTACCTGGACGAACGGGACCTGCCGGTACGCCTGAACGTCGACATGCGCGAGGTCGTCGACGCCATCATGGACAGCGCAGGCGGGCAGCAGAACCTGCCGCCTGGCATGAGCTTCGACGAGGCCTATGCCCGGACGGACTTCACCGAGTGGGGCGTCGAGGTCGACGTCGAGCCACCACCGGCCGACCAGATCTCCGACCAACCGCTGCCGGGAGCAGGAGGGTGATGGGCTGATCCCCCGACCGGGCCCGGAAGGTGACCCCGAGTCGCCGGAGGATTCCGGGCATGAAAACCTGACGGGAGCTCGGATTCGTCGGATGATGACCAGACACGAGCAACAGGAGAGGGAGACCAGATGCGGAAGGCACTTATCGCCGCCGGCGCGCTGACCCTGGCGTTGACGGTCAGCGCCTGCGGCGACAAGGAGGGGGGCACCCCGACCGGCGCGGACAATCAGCAGAACACCAGCCAGAGCGGTGTTTTCAACGACGCGCAGAGCTTGATCAACGCCGCCAAGGAAGGCACGGCCAAGGCCAAGACGTCGAAGTTCAGCATCGAGATGGACATGGGCGCGATGCTGAACCTGAAGGCGGAGGGTGAAGCCGAGTACGCCGGCGAGGACAGCAAGGTGGCCATGACGTCCACCATGGACCTGAAGCTGCCCGGCATGTCCGGTTCCGGCGAGCCGCTGAAGATGGAAACCATCATGGTCGGCAAGACCATGTACATGCGGTTCGCGGGCGGCATGCCTGGTGGCGGGCCCGACACGGACAAGTGGATGAAGATGTCCATCGACCAGGCGGGCGCGGGTCAGTTCGGCCAGGGCTCGGAGTTCTCCGATCCGGCCAACACGCTGGAGATGATCAAGGAGAACGGCAAGATCACGTCCACCGAGCAGACCCAGGTGGACGGGCAGCCGGTCACCAAGTACTCGGTGGAGCTGGACTTCGGCGAGCTCGCGAAGAAGATGGGCATGGGCCAGCAGCTGCCGGACGGCGTCACCATCGACTCGGTGCCGATGGACGTCTACCTCAACAGCGACAACCTGCCGGTGCAGATCGAGGTCAACCTCGGGCCGGTGCTGGCGGACGTGGCCAAGCAGGCCAAGGAGGAGCTGCCGGAGGGCATGGAGTCGGCCAGGATGATCGCCAAGTACTCCAACTGGGGCGAGCCGGTGAACATCCAGGTCCCGTCGCCGGACCAGGTCACCGAGATGGAGCTGCCGGGCCTGGGCGGCACCGGCTCCACGCCGGGCATGCCGGGTGGCACGGGTTCCACCCCGCCGAGCGTGCCGGGCATGCCGAGCACGCCGAACTGATCGGCTTCTGATCGGCGACTGCACGACGAAGGCCCCGCACCCGCCGGTGCGGGGCCTTCGTCGTGCGTCTGCTGTGCGCGGTCGGCACGGCGGGCCAGTGGCCGACGTGGCAGATGGCCCGGGCGATCAGCCGAGCCGGGCGATCAGCTGAGCCGGGCGATCAGCACGGACATGGCTGGCTGCGGCGATGTCACCACAGCAGCAGGCCGCTGGGGCAAGCATTTGCCGTCCCGGTAGCCGCGTCTGCGGCCGGCCGCGGTGTACTGGCGCTCACCGGACCGGGCACGCCACTCCGACGGCACGGTGGCAACCGGACAGTGGCAGCCAGGCCAACTACCGCTGCTGGCAGCTCACCACCCTGCTAGGAGCTCGCCACCCTGCTGGCAGCTCACCAGCCTGCTGGCAGCTCGCCACCGGCTCACCGCCGGGCGGTCACGGGCCCGTAGCACGACACCCGGGCCGCGGGCCAGCAGGCAAGAGCCAAGTCGGCCACCCTCGATTGCCGACAGCGCGCCCCGGGGTCGGAGCTGACCGGCCACCGTCAGCACTGACAGCGCCACCAGGACCGGCCACCCATCCGACAAGCCGACACCAGGGCCGACCGGCAGACCAGCAACGCAACGCCCAGGCAGGCCGACACGCAGCACGGGGCCGCGAGCCGGTAACGCGACACCAAGCCGCGAGTCAGCAACACGACCCCCGGCCCGGAGCCGAGCCGGCCACTGTGATGCCAGGCGCGACACCAGGCCGCGAGCCGACAGGGCGACGCCGGGCCGGAGCCGGCCCGCCACCGCACCAGTCGCCGGCGCGGCGTCGACCAGAGCCGGACATCGACCGGGGCCGGCGATCCCGATCCGGCTCATCGCCCGATCGCCCACCGGACCCGGCAGCCCGCCAGCAGCCCACGGCCGGGGCCGTCCACCGAAGTCCCCGGCGCAGGGCCGCCGCCGGCTTGACGGTCAGCTCATGTCTTGGCGCTCAGCCCATGTGCGGATAGGTGTGATCGGTCGGCGGGATCAGCGTCTCCTTGATCGAGCGCGGGCTGGTCCAGCGCAGCAGATTCCACATCGAGCCCGCCTTGTCGTTGGTGCCCGACGCCCGGGCGCCACCGAACGGCTGCTGCCCCACGATCGAGCCGGTGGGCTTGTCGTTGATGTAGAAGTTGCCCGCGGCGAACCGCAACGTCGTCAACGCTTCCTGAATCGCGGCCCGGTCGGTGGCGAACACCGCGCCGGTAAGCCCGTACGGGCTGGTGTTGTCGACCAGGCGCAGCACCTCGGAGTACTCGTCGTCCTCGTAGACGGTGACCGCCAGGATCGGGCCGAAGTACTCGGTGGCGAACACCTTGTGGTGCGGGTTGCTCGACACCAGCACCGTCGGTTCGACGAAGTAGCCGACCGAGTCGTCGCAGTTGCCGCCGACCAGCACCTCGATCTCGGCATCCGAGCGGACGTCGCTGAGCAGCTGCGCGTGCTTGGCGAACGCCCTGGCGTCGATCACCGCGCCGCCGAAGTTGCTGAAGTCGGTCACGTCGCCGAAGCGGATCGTCTTGGTCACGTCGGCCAGCTGGTCACGCAGCCCGCCTTCCCACAGCGACCTCGGCAGGTAGGCCCGCGAGGCCGCGGAACACTTCTGGCCCTGGTACTCGAACGCGCCGCGGATCAGCGCCGTGACCAGCGGGTCGATCTGCGCCGACGGGTGTGCCACGACGAAGTCCTTGCCGCCGGTCTCGCCGACGATCCGCGGGTAGTTGCGATAGCGGTCCAGATTCTGCGCGATCGTGGTCCACAGCAGCTTGAACGTGGCGGTCGAACCGGTGAAGTGCAGCCCGGCGAAGTCCGGGTCGGACAGCGCCACCGCGCTGACCGCCTTGCCGTCGCCGGTCACCATGTTGATGACCCCCGGCGGCAGCCCGGCTTCCTCGAACACGCGCATCGTGTAGTGCGCGGCCAGCTGCTGGGTCGGGGTCGGCTTCCACACCACCGTGTTGCCCATGATCGCCGGGGCGGTCGGCAGGTTGCCCGCGATCGCGGTGAAGTTGAACGGGGTGATGGCGGTGACGAAGCCTTCCAGCGACCGGTAGTCGGAGCGGTTCCACTGACCAGGCGGCGACACCGGCTGCTCGGCCAGGATGCGCCGCGCGAAGTGCACGTTGAACCGCAAGAAGTCGATCAGCTCGCACGCGGCGTCGATCTCCGCCTGCTGCACCGACTTGGACTGCCCGAGCATGGTGGCCGCGTTCAGCGTGTCCCGCCACGGCCCGGAGATGAGGTCGGCGGCCCGCAGGAAGATGGCCGCCCGCTCGTCGAACGGCATCTCCCGCCACTCCGGCGCTGCCTTCTTGGCCGCTTCCACCGCGTCGGCCACGTCCTGCTCGGTGGCCTGCGCACTGGTGCCCAGCACGTGTCTGTGATCGTGCGGCGCGACGACGGTGAACGGCTCACCGCCCGCCATGCGCTGCACACCGCCGATGGTCTGGGTCAGTTCGGCCTTGCTCTCCTTCAGCTCGGCCAGCTTCTTCTGCAACGACTCGCGCTCCGCACTGCCGGGCGCATAGCCGAGCACCGGCTCGTTGCGCGGCGGCGGGACGGACGTGATGGCATCCATGGCGCTCTCCTGAGGGGTTTCGCTGCCTTGTGGGCTTGCCCCCATCGTGGCACGCATGACCGCCCTGTGCGCTTGTTCGCTCGAACCACCCACCCCATGGCGCATTGTTCGACCGAACAAGCGCACGTCCCGCGCCACTCGCGCCACGCCGCCACGAGCATGGAGTCGTCGACGAACCGTCGACGCAGCTGGTGCAACCCGGTCCAGACCCGAGCCGACCGCCGTCAGCACCGACAGCGCCACCGGAACCAATCACCGATCCAACGACCCGACGCCAGCGACCGAGAATCACGGCACCACAAGTGCTGTGCACGGGCCAGCGGCCACCGCCGGTATCGACACGAACCCACAGTGCGGCATTGGGACGTGCGCAATGCCCGGCGACTGCGCGCGGGCAGGCTCAGATGCGCTCCCGTCTCGTACTGGGTCACCGTATGCCCGGCGACCGCGCGACCGCGCGCGGGCCGGCTAGAGCAATTCGAGCAGGAACGGCAGTTCCTGCGGCGCATACCAGGCGAGCTCGTGGTCCTCCGCCTCGCCCAGCGCGAACTCCGCGTCGTCGTCGCCGAGATCGGCCTCGTCGATCACTTCGGCAGCGGCGCGCACCGCCTCCTCGGCCTCCGGAGCGTCCACGTGCACGGCGGCCACCGCTTTCATCGGTACCGTGCCGGAGATACGCACCACGGCGGCGTCCAGATCCGGGCGCAGCTCCACGTCGTCGATGTCGGCCGCCACCACCGCTCGGCGCGGCGGATCGGAGCTACCTGCGTCGAGCTCCGCGGCCACCAGGCGCAACGAAGCCCTGGCCGCTTCCAGCAGCGCGACGTACTCCAACTCCTCTTCCGTGCCTCCGGTGTAGAACTCGCGCAACGTCGGGGTGAGCCCGAACGCCGTGCCGTCCACCGGGGCGAGCTCTCTTTTCTCGTTGAGCTCGCGCAGCATGCTCACGGTCGCGGGTAGGTAGACCCTCATGCGCCCGCTCCCTTCAGCTCGTCGAGCGACTGCCGGATGCCGGCAGCCACCACGTCGATGTCGTACACCGCCTTGCGATCGCCGTTGAGCCCAAAGTAGACCCCTCCGTCGTAGGACGTGACACCGATCGCCAGCGCCTGGTTCCGCATCAACGGGATGATCGGGATCATCTCCAGCAGCCTCGCCTGCGCGGCGAACATGGGCTGCTGCGGTCCGGGTGAGTTCGTCACGATCACGTTGAAGATGCGGTCGGACAGGCTGCCCGCCGTCCTGGCGCCCAGCGAGTGCAGTGTGGCAGGAGCGAAGCCGCTGAGCCGCAACAGGGAGCGGGCCGCCACGGCTCGCCCGGACGCGGTGTGCCTGGCCATCGCGTGCGCAATGTGCTGCAGGCGGATCACCGGGTCCGGTTCCCCGATGGGCAAGTCGACCAGGTGCGCATCGACCTGGTTGCCGACCAGCCCGGCAGGGGAATAGCCGGGCGTGGCCGGGTCCGTCACCGCGACCGGGACCAGCGCGCGCACGGTCGACTCCTGGCTCAGCTGCACGCCACGGGTCAGCATCCACTCCCGGATGGCTCCGGTGACCACGGTCAGCACGATGTCGTTCACCGTGCCGCCGCGGGCGGCACGGATGGTGCGGTAGTCGGTCAAGCGCGTGCGCACCGCGGCGAGAACCCGGCCGCCGGACACCGTGACGTTCAGCGGGCTCGCCGGGGCAGGGCGCACCACCGTGCGCAACGCCGAGGCTGCGCTCCCCAGCACCCCGGCGAGCTTGGAGATGGTCGCCACGGCATCGCCCGCAGCGTTGCGCGCGGACTCCACCAGCAGGCTCGGCTGCTGCACGGTCTCGGTGACCGCGTCGATCAGCAGCTCCCGCCGTGACGGGGTTTTCGCCGGCCGCCACGGGTCTGCGTCGCCTTTGGCGGACTCGTCCGGCTCGGTCGGCGTCGGCTCCAGGACGACCTGGCCGAGCTCGATCGTGCCGATGCCGTCCACCAAGGCCTGATGGGTCTTGGTCACCAACGCCACACGGTCGTCGGTGAGCCCTTCGACGAAGTAGGCCTCCCACAGGGGCCGGTCGTGATCGAGCGGCCGGGCCATGAGCCGGGCGACGAGCTCGAACAGTTGCTCGTCGGTCCCCGGCGACGGCAGCGCCGAGCGGCGCACGTGGTAGTTGATGTCGAAGTCGACGTCGTCGCCCCATACCGGGCGGGCCAGGTTCCCCGGCACGTGCATCACACGCTGGCGATACCGGGGCAGATAGCCGAGCCGATCACGGACGAGCGCCAGTGCCGTGTCGAAGTCGAAACCGGTGTGCCGTTCGAAGATCGCCACCGCGCCGACGTGCATCGGTGTCGCCTGACCGTCCAGATAGAGAAAGGACGCGTCGAGCGCGGACAGTCGATCCGGCATGCCCTCGATCCTGGCATACGCTGCACTCGTGGTCTCCCCCAAGGATCGCTTTGTCACCGTCTACGGCCGCAAGCCCGTCCTGGAAGCACTGGCCGACGAGAGCCTGACCATCGACAAGGTGGTGCTCGCCGAAGGCTCCCGTGGGCCGGTGGTGAGCCAGATCCGCAAGGCGGCCCGGGCGCGGGGCGTGCCGGTGACCACTGCCAGCGCCCACCGGGTGAAGGTCCTGGCGGGCAACGGCAAGCAGGATCAAGGCGTACTGGCGGATGTGGTGGCGCCGCGGATGCGACCCCTTGCCGACGCGCTGGACAAGGACGCGCCGCGACGCATGGTGCTGCTGGACGGCATCACCACCCCGGCGAACGTGGGCATGATCCTGCGCACGGCCACCGCCGCCGGCATCGACGGAGTGATCGTGCCGCGACGCGGGGTGGCGTCGATCGATCCGTTGGTGGTCAAGGCCTCCGCAGGCGTGGCTTTCCGCGCCCCGATGCTGCGATGCGCGACGGCGGTGGAGGCGGCCCGAGCGGTGGCCGACGCGGGCTACGCGCTGTATGCGCTGGCAGCGGATGCCGAGCACTCGGTGTTCACGGCCCCGCTGGCCGACCGGGCGGTGTTCGTGCTCGGCAGCGAGACCGCAGGGATCGGCCCGGACGTGCGCAAGATGGTGACCGCGGAGCTGTCCATTCCGATGCGGGGTGGCGTGGAGTCGCTGAACGTGGCCGCGGCCGCGGCAGTGCTGTGCTTCGAGCTTGTGCGCCGCGACTTGGCGTGACCCGCGTCGATCCCTGGTAGCGGCGGGCATCCCGAGGGCCTGCCGGGGCTACGGCTGGACTCCCACGGCCACTCCCAGCCCGTTCCCCGGTGCTGACCCACCATCGGCGACTCGCCCAATCGAGTGAATCTTGTCCGGATCCAGGGGGTTGCTGTCTCTGTTCCAGTGAACGGCGGACGTGGGGCCGCCACCGAACTGGGGGAGGAACACGTGCGAGTTGCCCAGAACTCCACAGGCCTGTTGCGGCTTGCGGTGTCCACCGAGCCCTGCCCAGGGCGGCAAGCCGACCGGCTCCGGGCCGGACAGCTGAGCATCCCGGTCCGGCCCATCCGGTTGGCCGCGCCCGACCCCGGGCCGAGGCCCAGGAGTGCCGAGGTACCGCCCGAGCCCGATCACGCGCAGCTTCGCACCCTGCTCGCGGCGCTGCTCGAGGTCGTGACCGGACGACGGTCCGTCGCCAGCCTGCGCGGCAAGGTCAGCGTAGACCTGCTGAGCCGACTCCGCCGGTGGCGTGGGCTCGACGTCGGCGCGCGATTCCTCGTTCGGCGAGTGCACATCCGCCGCACGGGGACCGACGTGGTCGAGATGTGCGCGACGGTGCACCTTCCGGCCAGAGGGCGAGCAGTTGCCGTCACCGGCTTGCTTCGTGCTTCTTGGCACGGCTGGACCGTCACCGACTTCGACGTGATCCAGCCGCAGGCAGGCCGACGGCAGGCGACCGTCGCCTGACGGGGATCCGCGCCTGGTCGGCGCCCGAGCGGAGAAATCGCACAAGACACGACGAAGCCCGCGGGGCCGCGCCCCGCGGGCTTCGTCAACGCCTGTCCTGCGATACCGCGTGCGGCCGGTCAGCGCCGCGCCTTCTTCGCCTTCTTGGCCTGCGCGCGCGCCGCTGCCCGCCGCTCACGCCTGCTCGCGCCCTGCTGCGCGGCCCGGTTGGGCTGGCTGTTGCCACCGCTGCGCGCGACTCCGCCGCCCTCGGCGGGCCCGGAGTAGGTCAAACCCGCTGCGCCCGCCGGCGGCCTGCGCAGTGCGGCCGGGACCGCCTGGCCTTCGATGACCGGCTGCGGCGGGACCGGCTTGGCGTGCCTGCCGCCGCCACCGCCCTGCCG